>JACCZN010000185.1 GCA_013695915.1 Rubrobacter sp. | reverse complement strand
CCGCTCTCCGACCGCCATGCCGGGCACATACTCTCCCGGCTGAAGGAGAAGTCATGAGCGAGCTCAAGCGGACGGCGTTCTCGACGAGCCGGGCGGCGGAGTATTTCGATGCCCGCGAGCTATCCGCGCAGACGGGACGGCCGCCCGCGGGCTTCGCTGCAGTGGTGCTCAAGGAGCTGGTGGACAACGCCCTCGATGCGTGCGAGACGGCAAAGGTGGCGCCCGAGATCGGCATCGAGGTGGGTCAGGATGACGGCCTACTCCGCCTCGCCGTCGCCGACAACGGCCCCGGCCTCCCACCGGAGGTGGTCCGCAAGGTGCTCGACTACAGCGTCAGGATCTCAGATAAGGCCGCCTACCGCTCCCCGACCCGGGGGGCGCAGGGCAACGCCCTGAAGACCGTGGTGGGCATCCCGCACGCTCTGGGCTCACGAGAGCCGGTGGTCGTCGAGGCACGGGGCGTGCGGCATGTAATCCACCCCCATATAGACCCCGCCGGCGAGCTCCGAATCGGCCACGACGAGGAGCCTGCAGGCGGCGCCGGAGGTACGCGGGTCAGCGTCGCCCTTCCCAATGAAGGTCAGTACCTGGACCCCGAGTGGTGGGCCAGGGCGTTCGCGCTGTTCAACCCGCACGCGAATGTGAGAATCAGCCGGAGCGCGCCCGGCGGTGAGCACGCTAAATCCAGCCCTCGCGTAGCCGCGAATTTTTACAAATCCACCGCCGGAGAGGACTTCAAGAAGTACCGGCCTACCGACCCGACCTCGCCTCACTGGTACTCGGATACGGCTCTTAAGAGACTGGTGTTCGCCCACGTCGGCGACGCCCGGGGTGGAGGTAGGGACCTCCCGCTCGGGGAGTTCGTGAGGCAGTTCCGCGGGCTGACCTCCACCCGTAAGGCAAAGACCGTCTGCTCCGCTCTAGGGGAGATCGGCCACCTCTCCGGGTTCGAGGAGAGACCGGAGGCCATAGCAGACCTGCTCGCCGCCATGACCTCCGAGAGCAAGCCTCCCTCTCACGCCGTGCTCGGGGAGGTGGGAGAAGATCACCTGCGGACCGTACTGGAGGAGGCTTACGAGGTCCGGGAGCTGACCTACCGCCGCGTCAGAGGACACTTCCCCTCGGGACTGCCCTACACCTTCGAGTTCGCCCTGGCGGTGACAGAGGAGCCCGGAGACCTCTACACCGGGATCAACTTCTCGCCGACCTTCGATGACCCGCTGGAGGGCGTCAGGCTCTTCGGCCCGAAGGTCGAGGCCCGCGGCATCCGGGGCCTGTTGCACGAGGCGCACGCCGAGCCGGGCGGCTGGGACCCTTACGCGGCGGCGCACACCGCCGCCGTCGCCCACATCGTCACGCCCGCGCCGGTCTATATGGACCGTGGCAAGACGCGGATACAACTGGAGGAGGGCTGATGGTGAACCCCGCCAGGGCGGATAAGAGCCCCGCAGAGGCCATCGGGGGCGCGATCTTCGGTGCCGCAAAACCTCTCCACAAGGAAGGCGAGCAGCGTCGGAGAGACAGTAACCGCCGGTCCAGGGAGTCATACTTCACCCGTCCGGTACACATCCACCAGAAGGACATAGTGTTCAGCGTGCTGCCGAGGGCCATGCGCTCCGCGGGCAGCTACTTCTCCGCACGCGACCTCTTCTACGGGACCAGGGCGTTGTGCTACACACACCCCCACTGGCCGGCCGGGCAGGAGCTTAAGTACAACTACTTTAGCCAGACCTTGCTCACCGAGTACCAGGAGGCCAACGGTCCCATAGAGGGCCTCTGGCGCGACCCGCGTGGGAACCTCCACGAGCCGCACACCGGCCGGGTAGTCCCGCTCGGCACACGCGAGGTGGCCGACTACGACTTCCCCGAGTGGACCTTCGACAAGGTGCTCTACGTGGAGAAAGAAGGCGAGATGCCCAAGCTCAAGGAGGCGGGGCTGGCCGAGAGGTACGACATGGCCGTAGTCTCGGGCAAGGGCTATCCAGTGGAGGCCATCAGGAGCCTCTTCGAGCGCGCCGAGGCGGGCGACTACCAGCTCTTCGTTTTCCACGACGCCGATCTCGACGGCTACAACATCGCCCGTATCCTGGCCGAGGAAACGAGGAGGATGCCGGGCTACTCGGTAAACACGGTAGACATCGGCCTCACGGTCGAGGACGCGCTAGAGATGGAGCTGGCCTCGGAGCCATTCTCTCGGAGCAACGACATCTCCGGTGCGCTGTACTTTTCGCTATCGGATGTAGCCAGGGAGTACCTCTACAGAAGGGCTCGCTATAAGAAAGGGGTCTTCGGCGAGCGCTTCGAGCTAAACGCCATCCTGCCCGACACGCGCCGTATCGGATACATAGAACGCAAGCTCCAAGAGAACGGCGTGCGCGGCAAGGTCATACCACCCGAAGACAAGCTCAAGGAGCTGGCCGAAGAGATGTACCGCGACAAGCACGCGGAGTGGGTAGACGAGGCCATCACCGAGATCGTAGACGCCGACAAGATCAAGGAGGAAGTCGCCGATTCGTTCATCGAGTCCTTCGAGCTCGAACATGCCCGCCGCTACATCGAGGAAGCCTTCCAGGCGGATGTTGCTCTTCCCTGGCGCAAGGCTCTCGAAGACAAGCTACAGGCCCTCGGCGACGGACGTGCTGATGATTTGAGGGAGGCCGTTCACGGGCATGTTAGAGAAGCTCTGAAGGGCGGTGAGTCGTGAGCGCCGCAACAGCCGGGACAGAGATCGCCGGGGCTATCGAGGCTCTCTTCGAGCCCGGCGCCGTCGTGGAGCTGCGGGCATTCTCCGGGGGCAAGACCGTCTCCGGGTACTTCGATGACCACGAAGCCCTCGCAGAGCAGGCACACAAGCTCGATGAGCAGGGCTATGCAGTCTACGTCACGCTCAACGAGGTGGACCCGGCCCTACTGGCCCGCGCCGCCAACAAGATCAGCCGCTACCCGAAGGCCACGACTTCCGACACGAATATACTCCGGCGCCGTTGGCTCCCCGTAGACTTCGATCCGGTGCGCCCGGCGGACATATCGAGTACGGACGAGGAGAAGGAGGCGGCCCTACTCCGGGCTCGGGAGGTCCGGGACTACCTAGCAAGACAGGGTTGGCCGGAGCCCCTCGTGGGAGACTCGGGCAACGGGACACACCTACTCTATCGGATAGACCTTCCCAACGACCGGGAGAGCCTGGAGCTGGTGAAGGGCGTCCTCGAAGCCTTCTCGTTCAAGTTCTCGGATGAGATGGTGAGCGTGGACACCACGACCGCCAACGCCGCCCGAATCTGGAAGCTCTACGGCGCCACGGCCCGCAAGGGCGACGATACACAGCAGAGGCCGCACCGCGCCTCGAAGCTCTTGAAGGTCCCTCATGAGCCCCTGGAAGCCGTCTCCGGCGAGCTGCTCTCGCAGGAGATGGCCCGAAGCAAGCCGGAGGAGCCCCGGGCAGCGAAGGGTACGGAGCGCAGCGGGCGTCCGGGAACCGGGGAGGAGTGGGATCTCGCGGGCTGGATCGCCTCTCACGAGATCCCCGTAAAGCGCGAGGGGCCGTGGGGGAAAGGCTACCGTTACATTCTCGAAGAGTGTCCCTGGAACGGCCATACCGACAACGCCGCCTACATCGTCCAGCTCGCCCACGGCCCCGTAGCCGCTGGCTGCCAGCACAATTCCTGCCAGGGCTACGGCTGGCGCGACCTCCGGGAGTACTTCGAGCCTGGAGCCTACGAGAGGAACGGCGCGCGGGCCACACACTCCTCCGAGCCCGAAGATGGTGAAGCCGGCGGCAGCTTCGCCTGGGAGGAGCCCGTACCGCTGCCGGAGGGTCTGCCGCCGGTGATGGAGTTTGACCCCGAGATGCTCCCCAAGTCCCTGCGCGGCTGGATCTCTGACATAGCCGAGCGGATGCAGATACCCCCCGACTTCTGCGCGGCCGGCGCTGTGGTGGTGGCCGGCTCTCTGGTCGGCCGCAAGCTCGGTATCCGCCCCAAGCGCCACGACGACTGGCTCGTGGTCCCCAACCTCTGGGGCGCCGTGGTAGGGAGACCGGCGATGCTCAAGAGTCCGGCGCTCGCCGAGATCATGAAGCCCCTCGATAGGCTCGTGGCCGAAGCGCGCGAAGAGCATGAGAGGGAGTACGCCGCATACGAGCGTGAGGTCTCCATGCACAAGGCGGAGGCGAAAGCGCGGGAGAAGGACCTCGAAGCCGCCGCCCGCGAAGCCGTCAAGAGCGGCGACCGCTCTGGGCTCGAAGAGGCCGCCCGCAACAAGCAGGAGGCCGGAGAGCCCGAGGAGCCCGCGCCCCGACGCTACAAGACCGAAGACCCGACGGTAGAGAAGCTCTGCGAGCTCCTGATCGCCAACCCCCAGGGCATCCTCGTACACCGTGACGAGCTCTCGGGCTGGCTGCGCAGCCTCGACAAGCAGGGCCGCGAGAGCGACCGCTCCCTCTACCTCGAAGCCTGGAACGGTACCGGCTCCTACGAGGTGGACCGCATAGGCCGGGGCTCCCTGTACGTCCCAGCCCTCTGCGTCTCCATCCTCGGAGGCATACAGCCCGGTCCTCTCGGTAGCTATGTCTGGGAGGCCACACAGGGCGCAGAGGGCAACGACGGCCTGCTGCAGCGGTTTCAACTGCTGGTCTGGCCCGACTCCCCTACGA
>JACCZN010000179.1 GCA_013695915.1 Rubrobacter sp. | reverse complement strand
CGGAACAAAGGGGCGAACGGCTCCAGGAAGGAGTCCAACTCGGGCAGGGGATCGGAGGAGGCTTTGGGTATTGCTACTGGCGTATCCATGACTGTGATTCTATAATCAATCTAACGAAGTAGTACTACTACGGGAGGCGAGATTGAACCGCGAAGAGTCCTGGAAGCTGCTCTGCGAGTGGACCGAGGGTGAGTCGTTACGCAAGCACATGCTCGCCGTCGAGGCCGCCATGCGCGCCTACGCCCGGCACTTCGGCGAGGACGAGGAGAAGTGGGGCATCACAGGCCTGCTCCACGACATGGACTACGAGAAGCACCCCACGCCGGACGAGCACCCGATGGTCGGCGTGCGGGAGCTAGAGAGGAGAGGCTACCCGGAGGACGTGCTCCACGCTATAAGAGGCCACGCCGACTACCTGGAAGTACCCCGGGACACCCTCCTCTCGAAGACCCTGTACGCCGTGGACGAGCTCTCCGGCTTCGTGACCGCCTGCGCCCTGGTCCGCGAGGGCGGGCTCGAAGGTATGAAAGCCAAGAGCGTCCGGAAGAAGATGAAGCAACGGTCCTTCGCCGCCAGCGTAAACCGGGAAGACATAGTACGGGGAGCGGAGGAGCTCGGCGTGGACCTGAACGATCACATAGAGTTCGTCGTCGGTGCCCTGCAGGAGGAGTCGGAGAGCCTCGGGCTCGCATCCTGAAGCCGGGACACAGAGGCCCTGCACGCCTTTTGTTAGGATAGACGGGCAGGAGAGGAAAGGAGCGGCAGGGTGCTTCGGGTCATGGTTATCTTCGGCGGCAGGAGCGGGGAGCACGAGGTCTCCCTGGCCTCGGCGCGCGCCGTTATGGACGCCCTGGAGAGCAGCGGATGCTACGAGGTACAGCCGGTCGGCATTACCCGGGAGGGGCGCTGGCTCTCGGGCGGCGACCCGCTGGGGGAGCTAGCCGGGAGCCTGACGGAGGCCGCCCTCTCTCCACCCCGGCAAGCTCCGCAGAGCCGGGAGGCGGGGGCGCTGACCCGCACCGCGGAGAAGCTGCCTTCAGGGCTGGGCGAGGCGGACGTAGTCTTCCCCGTGCTGCACGGCCCGGACGGCGAGGACGGCACCGTCCAGGGTCTCCTGGAGCTCGCGGGTGTCCCGTACGTAGGCTCCGGGGTGCTGGCGAGTGCCACGGGCATGGACAAGGTCACCATGAAGAAGGTCTTCGCCTTCCACGGGCTCCCGCAGGTGGAGTGGGTGGGCCTTACCCACACCGAGTGGGAGGCCGACCGGGACGGTTGGATGCGCAATATACAGAACACCACGGGCTATCCCTGCTTCGTCAAACCATCGAACATGGGCTCCAGCATCGGCATCGGCCGGGCCGACGACCCAGAGGAGCTCGCCGAAGCCCTCGACCGGGCCGCCGAGCACGACCGGAGGTTGATCGTCGAGGCCGGCGTGGACGCCCGGGAGGTCGAGGTCTCCGTGCTGGGTAACGAGTCTCCGGAGGTCTCCGTGCCCGGTGAGATCGTCGTAGGCACCGGAGGCTTCTACGACTACGAGGCCAAGTACACCGCCGGCGCGAGCGAGATACTCGCTCCCGCGGAGATACCGGAGAGCGTCTCCGGGGAGATGGAGCGGGTAGCACGGGCCGCCTACCGGTCCATAGACGCCGCCGGTTTCGCCCGGGTAGACTTCTTCCTCGAACGCGGCACGGACCGCCTGCTCCTGAACGAGATCAACACCATCCCGGGCTTCACACCGACCAGCGTCTACGCCAGCCTCTGGGACGCGAGCGGGCTACCATACCAGAAGCTCCTCGACCGCCTCATCGAGCTGGCCCTGGAGCGCCACGCGGAGAAGCACGGCCCGTAAACTCCCTCCGCCAGTACCAGCGGACCCCGGGAGCTGCCGTCTCAGCTCTCTTCCTGGCCCTCCGGCCTCCAATTGCCGCGCAGGTGTCCGTTGGTCTTTGCCTTCTGGGTCGCCCGCTGTTCGCTCTCCAGCCGCTCTGCCGTCTCCGAGAGAAGCTCGCGCACCTTCTCCAGGCGCTCACGCTCGGATGGTAGCTCGAGTATCTGCTGGCGGGTATCCAGGTCGAACTCGATGCGGCCCGCGATAGCGAAGGAGAGGTTCCTGTAGGGTGGCTCTATCTCGATACCCACCGAGCCCTCCGTCGCAGCCTCGACCACCCGTTCCATCAGGGCCACGCACTCCTCGGCTATCCCGGAGAGGTCCTCCTCCGGCTCCTCGGTGAAGTACTCGATCTCACCGACATAGTACGGCTGCCGCCCAGAGAGGATGTTGTTCAGCTTGAAGCGGTGTGAGCCTTCGATGAGTATCACCAGGCGACCGTCCTCGTAGCGCTCGACGAGCTCGACGATCCTGGCCGTACAACCGACCCCGCGCGTCCCGGAGTCGTCGGCGAGCACCATTCCGAACTCCGTCTCCCCCTCCAGGCACTCGTTCACCATCTGCTTATAGCGCTCCTCGAAGATGTGTAGCGGCATGGGGGTACCCGGCATCAGAACGACGTTCAGCGGGAAAAGTGGTATCTCGGACAAGCGTCATCTCCTCCTGAGTTCTCGACGTCTAATTCTATATCAAGGACCGGCTCCCCCGTTGGTCCGCCCGTCACGCCGGCAGTTTCGTACGGGTATGATACTTGCATGGACGGGAACAGACATCACGGCCGGGTCGTGCTCGTTACCGGCGGCGGGCGCGGCATCGGCGAGGCTACCGCTCGACGTCTGGCCGCGGAGGGTGCCGCGGTGGCCGTCGCCTCCCGCACGGAGGAGGAGGTCTCCGCCGTAGCGCAGGGCATCTCCGCCTCCGGGGGCCAGGCGATACCGGTGATGATGGACGTCTGCGACGAACGGTCCGTGGCCTCCGGCGTAGAGGAGGTGCGGGCCGGTCTGGGTCCCGTCTCCGTGCTCGTAAACAACGCCGGTACGCCGGGGGTCCCGCTCCCGGTCGCAGCCACGGAGCTCTCCGGCTGGCGCCGGAGCTTCGAGGTCAACGTCACCGGTGCCTTTCTCTGCGCCCGGGCGGTGCTGCCGGACATGGTCTCCGGGAACTGGGGGAGGGTGATCAACATCTCCAGCGCGGCCGCCCGCCATCCCGTGGCCGGCATGGCCGCCTACAGTGCCTCCAAGGCGGCCCTCGACCAGCTAACCCGGGTCCTGGCGCTCGAAGGAGCGCCGCACAACATCTCCGCCATAGGCGTCTACCCGGGCGTGGTGGACACCCGGATGCAAGAGGAGTCCCGCAGCTTCGACCCGGAGGTGGTCGGGGAGCAGCTTCACCGCATGTTCCGCAACTACCATGACTTCGGGATGCTCCGCCCACCCGCGGAGCCGGCGGAACTGGTCAGCTACCTCTGCTCGGCCGAAGCCGAACGCCTGAACGGACATATAGTACGCCTGGATCAGCTAGAGGCCCTCAAGAGAGGCCAGTAGAGCGGCCGGGCTTTGGAGGACAGCCCATCCCACGGAGCCCACTCACCGACCCTCCGGCAGGTCGAGTATCCTCAGGCCCAGGAGGCTCGCCACCAACTCTACCGCGAGCCGCGCGGTGCCGTTCCCGTGGTCCAGGATGGGGTTGACCTCCACGATGTCCAACGAGGTAACGAGGCCCGACTCGTTGATCAACTCCATCACCAGATGGGCCTCGCGGTAGGTCAGGCCACCCCTGACCGGTGTACCCACGCCGGGAGCGATATCCGGGTCGAGTACGTCCAGGTCAAAGGAGAGGTGGACCCGTTCGAGGTGCGAGAGGTCCCCCATCGCCCGGCGGACGACCCCCGCCAGACCGTGTACGTCTATGTCCTTCATGGTGTACGCCCGTGCCCCGGTCTCCGCCAGCAACCGCTGCTCCTCCGGGTCCACCGAGCGGAGCCCGAGGAGCACCGTGTCTTCCGGCCGGACGCTCGCTCCTTCTCGGGCGATGTTCACCAAGTCGGGGTGACCGCGGCCCGTAAGCGCGGCCAGCGGCATACCGTGGACGTTTCCGGAGGGAGAGGTCTCCGGGGTGTTGAGGTCGGCGTGGGCGTCGAACCATATCACGCCGGTCCTCCCCGCCGCTGCTACCCCGGATACGGTACCCATCGAGACGGAGTGGTCGCCGCCGAGGAAGACCGGGAACGCCCCGCCCGACACGACGTCCCGCGCAGCAGCCGCGGTCACCCGGCAGACCCCCTCTATGGCCGCGAGGTGCGGCAGCTCCTGGCTCCGCTCCACGACCTCCGGGATCGGCACCTCGACGTTTCCCAGGTCCACCACCTCGTGGTCCAGCCCGGTAAGGGCGTCCTGCAGCCCCGCGTATCGTAGGGCGCTCGGCCCCATATCCACCCCGCGGCGTCCCTGGCCCAGGTCCATCGGTATACCCAGGACCTCGACCCGCCGTCCGCTGCTTCGACCGCCCTTCATACGCCTCCTCCCGTACGACAACCCGGCCCACTACTGACGCTGTGGGCTCCACGCAACGCGCCCCTCCACGCGCCTCGGAGGTTAGAGGGCTGGTCATCTCTCCCTGACAGCTACCTCGGGTACACGCTATACCGCGGCCTCTCCGCACAACGAGAGGAGGGGCGCCTCACGGCGCCCCTCCTCGGAAGCTCGTCCTACAGGCGGCTTACTCGTCCTTGCTGATCCAGTAAGTAAAGAGCAGCGCGCCGCTGAACACGATCAGGATCATCACGAAGCCGGCGAAGAACCGGAAGACCCCCGTAGAGGTAGTCTCTATCTCCGCTTGCAGCAACAGAAGAGCTAGATCCGTCATCTACTGGTCCCCTCCGCCCCACTCTTCGATGTCCTCGGCAGCGCAGTTCTCCGTTACTATCTCCTGGTCCAGGGTCACGCAGTTGTAGATAAGGAAGCCGGGGTCGTTGTCCACCCGTCGGGCGGACTCGCGCGTGTAGCCCATGGTGATCATGGTCAGCACCACCGTCACCGCGCTGGCTATCAGGGCGAACTGGCTCCACCGGCTCGCGCGTCCCCAGTGGAAGTCGCTCGCCGAGGCTCTCAGGTAGAGCGCCACTATAAAGAAGCCCACGACCATCAGCCCGATCAGGCCTATGTACTTCCACGGGTACATGCTGCCGAGCGGTATCTGCGTCTCCTCACCGGCGAAGATCGTTATGCCCGGTGCTATCGCTCCGTCGGACGGTATCAGGTTCAGGATCGTAAAGAGCGCCGTGAAGCCGAGCGCGCCGAGCGCCAGCTTCCGCAGGCCGGGCATGGGCTGCTTGGCGAACTTGAGCTTGTGTACGAAGTAGGCCGCGGAGCAGATGCTCAGCACCGCCAACCAGACCATCAGGACGTTGAACACCCAGGAGCCCTCGCCGAGCATGATGCGGTCGAACGCACCCGGCGCGCTCTCACGGATCATCTTGAGGTATCCGTAGCCGACGACCGGCTGCAGTACGAGGAAACCGAAGCCCCAGATAAGCCCCCAGTGGCCCATCCAGTCATAGTACTCCCGGTCCGAGTCTCGCGTGCTCCGGAGGTAGCGCCAGGCGCCCCAGCCGGCGATCAGGAAACCGGCGTAGGAGAAGTTGCCGACGAAGCGGTGCATGTTCAAGGGCACCATCGTCTGGTTCAGGAAGGTTCGCGCAACGTCCGCTGCCGGAGCCTCCGCCGGGGTGAGCATGTAGGAGGCGACGGCGTCGATCATGGTCATCGCCATCAGGCCAAAGAAGCCAGCTATAAAGCCGAAGACCACGTGCAGGCTCTTGCGGTAGGCCAGCTTATCCCAGACGTTGTACCAGGCGTAGACGATGATGATCTGGCCCAGGAACATAAAGGCCTCGATTAGGAACACCCAGAAGAAGATGTTCTGCAGGTAGGAGAAGAAGACCGGGAAGAGGGTCACCAGCGCGAGCACGAAGGTAATGGCCAGCGCCGCGCCGGAGGCGAAGAGCAGGACCACGAAGCGCGCCAAGTTGCGGGCGAAGCGCTCGTACCGCGGCTGCTTGGTAACCATACCCATGTACTCGCTGGTCCCCGCTATAAGGACCGCACCGATAATGAAGGCCGCAAACAGAATGTGAGATTGGACGAGAACGGCGATAACGACGTTCTTGCCAATTACAGGAATCTGAAGGTCGCCTATAGGCATCCTCTAAATACCTCCTACTGACCCGGGAAGTTGATGATGCGGCTTACGGCCAGCAGCATGTTGAGCACGACGGTTACGGTAACCAGGAGCCCGACCACTATAGCGAACGGTCGCTTCAAGGGGCTGTGGTTCGGGCCGCGGTCCAGCCACGGCACTATCATCAGGAGTACCACGAACACACCGGGGACCACGACAGCCCCGAAGCTGATCAGGGCGTAGCCGGGGAAGAACATCAGCATCTGCTCGTAGAAGAAGAAGAACCACTCGGGCCGCGGCACGTAGTCTACGGATGCCGTGTTAGCCGGGTCTGAGAGCGGTGCCGGGATGGTGTAGGAGAGCACTATGCAGGCTACGAGGAGCGCAAAGGCTACGTACAGGTCTTTGAGGACCTGGCCAGGGAAGAACCCGATCGTCTCGTCCGGGCGATCGTACACGTTCTCCTCGGTGATGATCTCCTCTTCAACCGGCCGTGCTTTGCCGGTAGTTACATCGTACATTCCTCCACCTCTCTTCTATAAATATCGTCCTGCCGAAGATAGCACCGTACAAGGATCATCAGCGGTAAAACCTCTTACTCTCTGTGGCGGGGGCGGTCACGATCTTCGGTCCTCGTAGTCGCCACGGTCACCGTAGTCGTCACCGTAGCCGTTCTCCCCGTCTTCGTACTCCTCCTCGCCCTCGTCGAGCTCGTAACGGGCGTACTCCTCGAGCCTCTGGTTCTCGTGGAGCTTCGCCAGCCGCTCGGTGTACTCGAACTCGCTGCCGAATACCCCGTGCCGGCGCAGGAGGTAGAGGTGTATCCCGATAAACGGCGCGAGCGCCGCCGGTAGGAGCCAGACGTGCAGCGCGAAGAAGCGTGAGAGCGTTGCCGGGCCGACCACGTCGCCACCGAGAAGGAAGTGGATGGTCGCGCCGCCAACGAACGGTGTATAGGAGCCGATCTTCATGCCGACCACCGAGGCCCAGAAGCCGTCCTGGTCCCAGCGGAGCAGGTACCCGGTAAAGGCCAGCACGATTACCAAGAGGAGCAAGATGACCCCCACGACCCAGTTCAGCTCCCGAGGTGCCTTGTAGCCTCCGGAGAAGAACACCTGGGCCATGTGCAGCCCGATCACGGCGAGAAGGAAGTTCGCCGACCAGTAGTGGATGCCCCGGATCAGGGCCCCGAAGTACGCCTCTTCCTGTATGTAGTACACGGAGTTCCAGGCGTCCTCGATGGAGGGCACATAGTAGAAGAGCAGCAGTATGCCCGTAAGGAACTGGAGGGTTATGAGGAAGAGCGTCGCGCTGCCGAGCGTGTAGAGCCAGGCTCCCCTTTTCGGGACCGGCTCGTACAGGAAGTGCTCCGTCAGCGTGACTATGCCGGTGCGGTGCTCCATCCAGTCTACGACGAACTTGCTGGCGTCCGCCGTCTGGGAGCGGACCCTGCCTATCATGCCCATACGCTAAGCTCCCTCTCTAGACCACATAGGGCTGCTGCGGACCGTTCTCCGGGTACTCGGACCCGGCGTCGTACTCGTGCCTTATGTACAGCCGGCCGTTCTCCCGCACCTCGTAGTCCACGTAGCGGTACATGTCCCGCGGCGGCGGACCGGCCACGTAGCCACCGTTTATGTCGTAGATCCCGCCGTGACACGGGCAGAGGAACTCCCCCTCGCCCTCTATAAGGACCCAGCGCACCGGGCAACCGAGGTGGGCGCAGGAGTTGGAGAGGATGTTCAGGTTCTCCTCGGCCTCCGAGATCTGCTCCGGCGTGAGACCTTCCGTGGTCTCGTCGAGCCACTCCGGCCGGAAGCTCTCTCCAGCGTGTCCGTCCTCGTCGGTCTCGGTTCTCCAGGAGAGCCAGACGGCGTTGGTCAGCGTGGTCCCGCTGCCCTCGCCCTGGCCGCTGAGGTCCTGGATCTCCTCGTCGCCGTAAATCTGCCGGATCGGGAAGTCCACGTTGAAGACCACCGGCTCGTCGGCAGGGACCTCGCTTATGGGACCGACTTCCTGGTACTCCTGGTCTACGTCCGTCTCCCCCAGCACGTCCACGTCTATTACCGGGTGGAGGAGGAAAGCTATCGGCGGTATGGTCAGAGCTGCACCGATGAGGCCTCCGAACACGGTAAAACCGATGAAGTCGCTCCGCGTTATGGGGTCTTTCTGTAGCTCTGCCAACTTCTCAGTCCCTCCTAGGCTGCCCTCTATGCTCCATGGACAACAGTCTACTGCCCGAACCCGGACGGCGGCTGTGAAGGCTCTACCGTATAGTCTTCCTGATTATATACTGTGAACGGGACCCGGGAATTGGACTTCATGAGCCCCATGTTGAGCGCCGTGGCGGCCGCCAGAATACCCAGGGCGAGCAGTATGACCCGGTAGCTGGTACCGGGGCTGCCGTACCTGAAGCGCAACCGGCCCCGCAGGTAGGTGAGGAACGCCCCGAAGGTCGCGAAGGCCATGATGGCGATTGCGATGTAGCGCATGTAAAGGAACGGCCAGTCGGCGATCGGCGAGATAGAGTACAGACCGGCCACGGCTGCAATGAGCCCGAAGAGCCGGATCGGGACCCTGCCGCCGCGGTCGGGGTGCCGCGTGGCCCCCATGTACATGGCAACGTTCGAGAGGACGAACAGCCCCACGACCATCGCCAGGTTCGTGTAGAGAAGGCTCGAGGTATCTCCGCTCGTCATGCGCTCGTAGGAGCCGCCGGCGAGCGCGCCCTCGACCGGGGTCTCCGGGGCGGAGAGCTTCATCGCGTAGGCGATGGCGAACCCGATAAACGGCTGGAGCAGCAAGAACCCTACGCCCCACGTCAGGCCGACGGAGGTGGTCCAGTCGTAGAAGGACCTGGACTCCGGGCTCCGGGCCCTTATGTACATAAACGCTCCCCACGCGGCCACGGCGAAGGCCGGCCAGGAGAGGTTCGCGAACGTCCGGTGGAGGACCATCTCCGTGAACATCGGGTTGAACATGCCCTCGATCGCCACCGTGAGCTGGCCGATGTTACCCTCGGTGATCTCCGGCTCGGCGCCGGTGGTCATGTAGGTGTCTATCCCGGTCATCAGGACCATCCAGATCCAGATGAACAGGCCCATGGTAAAGCCGAAGAATATGTGCCGGCGCTTGTGCAGGAGAGCGTACTTGTCCCACTTGTAGTAGTAGGTGTACATGCCCCAGAGGGCGAGGCCCATGGAGACCATGGCCACCACCACGAGGTAGAAGAAGTTCGTGAAGATCGAGGCCGTGACCCGCGGGTAGAGCCCGACCAGGAGGACCATGAAGAGGACCGCGAAGGTGGCCCCGGTAGAGAAGGTCAGCACGTTGAAGCGCACCATGGAGTGCGCCAGACGGTCCATCCGGGGGCTCCCGGTTCGGGCTCCCCAGGCTTGCAGGACCGGCGCAGCTATGGCGAAGCCGACAAAGAGCTGCGCAAAGAACATGTGGACGAGCATCGTGAGGCCCGTAAAGGCCCGGGCGCCTCCCGGGAACACGAGCTCCTCCTCGAGGTCTATCTGCAGTAGAAAGAGGAGGTCAAGCGGCATCGTTGTAGTAAACACGCTCTACAGGCTCCGTTTCTAGGCTTCCGAGGAGCCGATGATCGGCTCCTCGAACTGACTCGACCCCGACCTGTAGAGCGAGGCCTGGTGTACGGCCCGCGGCTCCAGCCGGCGATTCACTATGTAGTAGGAGGCTCCCTGGCGCTGCAGGTTCTCGCGGGTAGGCCTTATCAGCCTGCGTTCCCCGACCGTGGCGAAGACCAGGACCTTGCCCATCTCGAACTGCTCGTTCCACGTATCAGCCTCCTCGCGAGGCGCCTCCATGTCTGTGAGGATCGGAAAGGCCCCGACCCGCGTAAAGGACCCGGCCGCCAGTATCGCCGCCAGGGAGACGAAGACCAAGAAAGAAGGTATCCCTATGGAGGGCACTATGAGGGCGAAGAAGACCCCGAGAAAGACGAAGGCTATAGCGAAACCTATAGGCACTTCGAGCCCCCGGCGGTCATCCGGGACCACTATGTAGCGCGTGCCCTGCGGGAACGGCTCCTGTCCGTCGCTGCTCTGGCGCTTCAGGATCACGGTGAGGTCATCCTGGCCGACCCCGAGGTCCCTGATGTCGCTCACGGCCTGGTTGAGCTCAACCCCGTCGTCCATCACCCCTATTATGGTGTATTCGGAGCCTGGCTCCGGAGCCTCCCGGGATCTACCCAAAACGCTACCTCCAAAGAGCTATACAACTTTTCGCCCATCCTTCGGGACCTTCCGACGAGCAAAGAATACCTTGCCGGACTTTGGCAATCTACCCCACCGGAGCCCGTGGAGGATGATCTCTTTCACATTTCCCCCTAAACACCCTTCTGTTTGTGAAGTTTGTCTCTCATCGTCCCTGGCGTTCATTTAGAATCCGGAGCGTGGACACTAAGAACACAGAGCGGCAGACGCTGCGTCCGGGGGAGTACGAGGACGAGGAGCCGCTAGAGCCAGGTCTGGGGCGCTGGATCCGGCGCAACACTTGGCTGCTCGTCCGCCTCTTCATGGTAGTGGTCTTCACCTTTGGAGCCTCTACCACGGCGGCGAACTTCTCCTACGGTCTGGAGAGCCGGCCGGTGGAGCTTACGGTAGAGCAGATCAACGCGGGCCAGCTCCCGGAAGGGTTGCAGCTAGAGGACTACGTGCGGATCACCGGCACCCCCGACTACAGCATCAACCCGGATACCGGCCAGCCGAGCATCGGCGTCTCGGACCGCTACAGCGCCCGTTACTTCTACTTCGGTCTGCAGGAGACCGGCGACAACCTGCTCATACAGACCGCAGAGACCCCCCCGGACATCGCCGATGACGGCGAGCAGGTGTACCGGGGCAAGCTCTCGAACGTCGCCACGGTCATCTTCCACGACACGACCAGCACCGGCCTCGAGATAGCCAACCTCCCGACCGAAGGCGCGACGCCCATAGTAGAGACAGGTGATACGCCAGAGTACTATCGCCAGATCTTCCCCGCCTACTCGGCGATCCTCGGGGTGTGGTTCCTGGCTATCGGCTGGCTGGTCTGGAAGAGGAACGAGCCGTTCGCGGGCGTCTAGCCTCTCTGTACCTCCCCTCCCCTCTACTGCTATATTGCAAACGCATCTAGCGCTCTAGCGCGGCGTTTCAACGGCCGGCAGACCGGGGTCCAGTCATTGAATAGCTTTTTCAAGTTCTCCGAGCGGGGTAGTCGGGCTCCTCTTCCTGCTCGCGCTCCCGTTCGCGCCCCTGATCTCCGTGATCAGCGGCGCGGTCCCGATACCCGGCCCGGACGGCGGGGAGATAATGGTCTCGCCGGTCACTGCCCCGGCGCTCGTAGTCGTCGGCTTCCTGATGACGACCGCCGTGCGGTACATCTCCTGGGACCGGGTAGACGAGGCTATACCGGCCATCCTGACCCTACCCCTGACATTCAACATCGCCTACGGTATAGGGTTCGGTTTCGTCTCCTACCTCTTTATAAAGCTCGCCCGCGGCAGACCCCGCGAAGCCCACCCGCTCATGTACGTCGTGGCCGCGCTCTTCGTGCTGATCTTTGTCTGGGCCGACGATACAAGAACTCCTGTTGTATTCAGTTAGCGGGTCGGTCCGGTGGCATTGTCGGCTATGAGATCAGCCAGGTGTCCGCACAGCTGAGTGGGACCGCCGGCGCAACGCTCGCCGCTCATGCGTCCCTTGTTCAGGCTGCCTTC
>JACCZN010000153.1 GCA_013695915.1 Rubrobacter sp. | reverse complement strand
GCTTCTTGTTCACCTCCCAGCCCTCCCTCCTCAGGAGCGCCCACACCCTCCGGTGGCCGTAGCGGGGGTTCTCGGCCGAGAGGGCGGCCATCCTCCCCGAGAGGGCCGCGTCCCCGCCGGCCTTCCGGGGGGCGCAGCGTTGGCTGGAGCGGGGCTGCCACAGTACTCGGCGAGCCCGACGCTCGGAGACCTCGAAGGTTTTCCGCGCATGGATCACCGCCTTGCGTCTCCGGGCCGGGCTCAGAAGTTTCCCCGGTTCACCTCCTTGAGGATGTCCATGTCCAACTCCTTCTCCGCGAGGAGCCTCTTCAGCCGGGCGTTCTCCTTCTCCAGATCCTTGAGGCGCCTGGCCTCGCTTCCGCCCATCCCGCCGTAGCGGGCTTTCCATCGGTGGAACGTCGTCTCGCTTATGCCCCACTCGCGGGAGATCTCCCCAATCGTGGAGCCGGAGGCGATTTTGCCCTCCGCCTCGCGGAGCTTGTTGACGATCTGCTCCGGTGAGTATCCCTTGCCCATAACTTTCGAGAGTCCTCCTTACGTCCTTTGTGGACATTTGGACTCTCATCGTAGCTGGATCAGTTTTCGGGGGTCGGGTCACTCTCAAGCACGTGCCTTTGCTCCCGAGCGAGTATTAGCGCTGCCGCTACGTAGTTAGCCATCGTTGCGTACTCTCTTGCATGGGTCAGTCTCCAGGATCCCAGCGTCCAGTTCGAAAGTCCTATCGCCATCTCAGCTCCTTTCGCCGGAGGCGGTCTGGCGGGAGGATAACGATGGCCAGGTGGGCCTCGGCTGTAGGGAGAGCGCGAGTTGGCCGCTATCTTCCGTCCAACCGATGCGCCCACGGCGGGCCTCGGGCTTTGAGACCGGTCGACTTCTTCGCTCTCATCGCTGTACCTCCTGCCTGCCTCTCGTCTCTCACGGCGGGGGTGCGCCGCCTCGCTGTCTGTCAGCCTCGCCGTCGGAGCGGGGACGATGAGGCGCTGCGCTAACGTCATTCGGGATCGGCGGAGCCGCTGGCGTAGCGTATTTCGTGGACGATGCTCTTCGCCCGGAGCACCTTCTCGGCCTCCGCAAAGTAATCGCGCACGTCGCCCTGGTCCCTTATCCAATCGATGTACCGCCCGATGCCTTCGGCCAGGTCCACCTCCGGCTCGTACCCGGCCTCGCGGGCGCGGGAGATGTCGGAGGTCAGGTGGCGGATCTCTCCGGGCCGGAACTCTCCCCGGGCTACGGGCTCCACCATCCTTTCCTCCAGTGACTCCGAGACCATACGGGCCACCTCGCGGATCGTGGTGGCCCGGCCGCTGCCGACGTTGGCCGGCAGCCCATCGAGGGTATCGGTCTGCGCGGCCAGCAGGTTGGCCCGGGCGACGTCCCCGACGTAGCAGAAGTCGCGGGTCTGCTCTCCGTCCTCGTAGAGCACGGGCGGACGGCCGTTTAGCAGGCGGGTCGCGAAGATAGCGATGACCCCTGTGTAGGGGTTGAAGATCGACTGGCGCGGGCCGTAGGTGCACGAGTATCGCAGCGCCACGGTCGGAATGCCGGTCTGCCTACCCCACGTCAGGACCAACCGCTCCTGGTCGGACTTGGTGATGGCGTAGACCGTCTCGCCGCCTGTCGGGGCCTCCTCGGGCGTGGGGGTCGGCACCGAGGGCTCGCCGCAGCGGGGCTCCGGGCAGCGGACGGCGTAATCCGCAGCGGCGAGCCGCTCCGTGGAGCGGGTCTCGGGAAAGACGAGGCCGTGCCGCGGGCAGAGGGCCGCGCCCTCGCGGTAGACGGCCTGGGAGGAGGAGGCGACGACCTTCTCGACTGGCAGTTTCTCGTCGCGGAGGGTCTCCAGCATCCGGGCGGTGCCGAGGCTGTTGACCTCGACGTACTTGGCAATCTCCGGCATGTAGCCGCCGTAGGCGGCCTGGTGGAAGACGACGTCGACGTCTTCGAGGGCCGACCTCACGGCCGCCCGGTCGCGGACGTCCGCGCCTACGAACTCGGCTTCCCGCGGTAT
>JACCZN010000140.1 GCA_013695915.1 Rubrobacter sp. | reverse complement strand
TGGCGGAGCGCCAGCAGAGTTTTCACGGGTCGGGGTTGGAGACCGAGACGGTAGAAATCCCGCGGGAGTTTATGGAACGGCTAACCGATGCGCTTTGCTATGCGGCGTGATGGCTAAACTCCAGCTTCAGGTGTCCATCTAACCGTATCAAGCCCAGTATGCGTCAGCGCTTGGAGACCCTTGCGGGGAGTTGTCAAATGTATTACATTGCCGCGTACAGACTCAGAGTGAAATAATATTTCACTCAGCAAAATACAGCGGGGACAGACGATAGTGGGGACGGTATGGGTGGAGAGTTGGCTAGAGGCACCGAGCGTGAGTTCTTGCGTCTACTAAGGGCCAGCTTGTGTGGCGCAGCCGAATCTCGGGTTGTCTGTTCAGTTTGTGGGAGGTGAGAGCAGATTATGAAGGGATGGCTCTGCGGCTGCGGAGGGCTCGATAGTGGGAGATCCACATGTTGCGTCCGGGCACCTTGGTTGGCATTGATGGCGCTGGCCGCTACAGGGTTACTGGCGGTAGCCGGTTGCGGCGGAACCATAGGCGGTGGAGGTGGAGAGGAAGGTTCCGAACAGACCGTAGAGATGGATCTGGGTACGGTATACGAAGCTGACGCTCCCCCGTCGCTGGGTGCGGAGAGGTTCGTCGAACTGGTAGAGGAGAAGAGTGAGGGGGAGGTCGTAGCAAACTTCTTTCCCGGGGGTTCACTCGGGACAGAGCAGGACAACTTCAACGCCGTGAGCACCGGAGAACTCGACATGGTCCTGGGCGGCTCCACGGGCATTGATATGTTCGCCAACGAGTTCATGTTCTTCCAGTCTCCCTACATGATGCGGGACACAGAGCACGTAAGGAACTTTATAGCGAGCGACCTGCACCAGGACATGGTCGATAGGATGGACGAGAGCAACATCCATCTGTTGGGCCACATCTTTCGGGGCTCCAGAAACACTACCTCCAGCCAGCCATTCGCAGAGCCGGAGGAGCTACAGGGGATCTCGCTGCGCCTGCCCGAGTCTCCGACCTGGATCGCTGTCTGGGAGGGGCTAGGGGCCAGCGCCACCCCGGTCGCCCTGCCTGAACTGTACAGCGCACTGCAAACGGGTGTGGTCGATGCATCTGAGGGTCCCTATGAGCAGATGGCGACCTTCAGCCTGCAAGAAGTCCAGGACTACGTAGTAAACACGGAGCACATTTTCGAGGTGACCGAGCTATGGATCGGCAGGGAACTCTACGACTCGTTGAGTGAGGAGCAGCGACAGGCCGTGGACGAGGCGGCTGAGGAAGCCATCGCGTACGCCGACGAGGAGGCAGAGACCCAGGCGCAGGAATTCTTGCAGGAGCTCGAAGACGGCGGGATGGAGGTCATAGATCCGGACCGTGACGCCCTGCTGGAAGCTGCACAACCAGCTCTAGAGAGGCTGTTCGATGAGCAGTTCACCGTGAGCACCTACGACGAAGTCATGGCGCTGGCAGACGAGGACTAGCGAAGCGAGTAGAGGATGGGCCGACTGAAGCGGGGTCTGGACAGGACGCTCGACGGGCTGATGATACTCCTTCTGGCAGGTATCGTGGTTCTGGTCTTGCTCCAGATCTCCCAGCGGTACTTCTCGCTGTTTCCGACGCCCTGGACAGAGGAGATGTCCCGGTACCTCTTTGTCTACCTGACCTTCTTTGGATCCGCGCTCCTCATAAAGGAGAAGGGCCACATCATCGTGGACGTGGTGGTGGATAACCTGCCGCGGAGGCTCCGTCTTATGGTATTCGTTCTGGTGCAGCTTCTGCTCCTGGCATTCTTATACCTCTTTGTAGGGGGAATATTCGAGCTGACCCTTACGTCCAGCAACACAGTAGCATCCTCCATGACCTGGTTCAGTATGTCATGGCTCTACGGTGGGGTGTGGCTTGGCGGCGTCCTGATGTTTGTCTACACTCTAATCGAGCTTGTAAAGGGTGTCATGGAGCTGCTTGGCCGCAGGGAGGAACGAGTGTGACTTTCTTGGTCTTTATCGGGCTCCTAATCGTTCTGTTCCTTCTGGGCATGCCGGTGGGGT
The DNA here is from genome assembly GCA_013695915.1 of Rubrobacter sp. Taxonomy (GTDB): domain Bacteria; phylum Actinomycetota; class Rubrobacteria; order Rubrobacterales; family Rubrobacteraceae; genus Rubrobacter_A. Next base: position 13,485 of record JACCZN010000140.1, on the reverse strand, counting down.
TTAGCATGGCTATCACCGCGGTCGTTCTGATGCTCGTGGATGTCGGGAGTGTCAGGACGGTTATGGTGCCGCAGACGATGACCAGCGGGGTTAGCAGCTTCATCATACTGGCCGTGCCGCTCTTCGTACTTACGGGCAAGCTGATGAACGTCGGGGGAGTCTCTGACCGCATCTTCCGCTTCGCCAACGTACTGGTGGGCTACCTGCCCGGAGGGTTGGGACATGTGAACGTGGTCAGCAGCGTGCTCTTCTCCGGGATGTCGGGAGCCGCTGTCTCTGATGCTGCTGGGCTGGGGCAGGTACAGATCAGGGCCATGCGCCGTCACGGGTATGACAAGAGTTTCTCCTCGGCAGTGACCGCGGCCTCCTCCACCATCGGGCCGATGATCCCACCGAGTCTGCCGGCTGTAGTCTACGCTGTCTCCGCTGGTGTCTCTGTGGGGGCCCTTTTTATAGCGGGTATCCTGCCCGGTCTTATCATGGCCGCCCTGATGCTCGGGGTGGTGGCCTACCTGGCCTACATACGCGGCTACCCCCGGGAGGCCTTCCCCACGGCCCGCGAGGCCTGGACCGCGTTTCGGGGAGCCTTCCTGCCACTTCTGACTCCGGTGATCATTATTGGGGGTATCGTCGGTGGCACCTTCACCGCCACAGAGTCCGCGGGCATCGCCGTGCTGTACTCAGCCGTTCTAGGGCTCTTCGTTTATCGGGAGATTAGCTGGGGGGGACTGGTACAAGCGCTGCGAGAGACGGCCCAGCTGGCCGCCGCCATAGGTCTTATTGTGGCTGCAGCGACCCTTTATGGGAGCGTGCTGATCCGGGCTCAGATCCCGCAGGCTATACTGGAGTCCTTCACCTCGTTTGTAGACTCGCAACTGCTCGTTCTTCTCATCCTGAACTTCTTCTTGCTGTTGGTCGGGTGCTTCCTGGAGACTATAGCCGCAATCACAATCCTCATGCCCCTGCTAGGTCCCGTGTTGCAGGTCTTTGAGATAGACCCTTTGCACTTCGGCGTCATAATGATCCTCAACCTGATGATTGGACTTCTCACCCCCCCGCTTGGTTTAGTCCTTTTCGTCATTTCGAAGATTGGGGAGATCTCTGTTCCTGGTCTTGTAAAGGCTCTAGGACCCTTCTACCTAATACTTCTAGTGGCTCTGGCGATAGTTACCCTGTTCCCAGGGGTCGTTCTCTGGCTGCCGGGCATGCTGATCTCGTGAACAAGGACCTGCGAAGGAGTGTTCCGGCTGGTTTCTTGAAGGCTCCTGCGGACCGGTTTTCGGGCGCTGCCTCGGAGTCTGTAACTGTAAGAGCGCGCCCGCTCTAGCGAGCGGGGCCTCGGTTTGGAGGTGAAAGGTTTGTTCTTCTCTGGAGAAGTAGCCTGGGTTACCGGGAGCAGCACGGGTATAGGGCGGGCGGTGAGTGTGGGGCTGGCACAGCAGGGGTGTCGCCTCGTAGTTCACTACAACCGAAGCAAATCAGAGGCGCAGGGTGTGGCGGAGGAGATAAGGTTGCAGGGTGGCGAATCCTTGCTGGTGCAGGGGGACGTGGCCGACGCAGAAGATGTACAGAGGATGGTAGGGGAGGTCCGGGAGTACTACGGGCGTCTGGACGTGCTGGTCAACAACGCGGGCTCCCTTGTCGAACGCCGTTCCCTGGAAGAGATGACGGAGGATCTGTGGGACCGGGTCATGAACGTGAACCTGAAGTCGGTCTACCTCTGCTCCCAAGCGGTCCTACCCATCATGCGGGAACGGGGCGGAGGGAAGATAATCAACATCACCTCGGTGGCCGCCCGGAATGGCGGGGGCCCAGGCTCCGCAGCCTACGCCACGGCCAAAGGTGGGGTGAGCACCCTGACCCGGGCACTGGCAAAGGAGCTGGTCTCAGAAGGTGTCTTGGTAAACGGTGTGGCCCCGGGGGTCATAACGACGCCCTTCCACGAGCAATTTACCCCTCCGGAGACCAGGGAGAAGCTGGCGCGCTCCATACCCCTCGGACGGGAGGGAACGCCCGGGGAGACCGCCGGGGCCGTGATGTTCCTGGCCTCTTCGTGGGCGAATTACATGACGGGCGAGATCGTCGAGGTCAACGGCGGCCAGCTCATGGACTGAGGCTCGTAGAAACGACCCTCGGGTACAGAATCGCCTTGATGTAGCATGATGCCGATGAGACGAGGCTCGTTCGCTGGTAGGATTCCGGGATGTGAGGGTTTGAAGATGGAGTTCAATGAGCCTGAGTCGGTCTTCTAACAACATCCTGGGGCTCCTGCTGCTGCCACTGCTGGGCTTCAGCCTGCTAACAGGGTTCGCCATCTGGGTGTTCGTCGGCCTGGATGTCCTGGTGCCCATAGCCCTGATCTCCATTCACGCCTACGCCGGCCTGCTCTCGCTTCCTATCCTGGCGGCCAAGCTCTGGTCTGGAGTTCTCTCGTGGAGACGGAGGACCGCGAAGCAGGGGATACGAGCCTCGCCGGGGCTTCATCTCCTCACCCTGGGGTTGGTGCTGCTGACGCTCGTCATGTACGGGAGCGGCGTCCTGATGTATGCGAACTTTACGCCAGGCGGAAACGCGGTCTACAAGCAGGTGCACCTGTGGTCGGCGGTCCTCGTTACGCCGCTCATAACCCATCACCTCTACCTCTACCTGCACCGGGCGCTGGAGGTGGTCGGGACCACACTTGCTCCATCTCCGGCGGGCGGGCTCCGGATTACGCGCGGATACCTCATACGTCTCGGGGGCGCTATGTTCGTCCTCCTGGCTGGCGCGCGCGGAGCAGGCAGCTTTCTGGAGAGCCTGGGATCCGAGGACCCCAACGACTTCCCCGTAACCCTGACCTCCGGAGGGGCCGACCGCCCGGACCCCGAAGAGTGGAGATTGCTGGTCTCCGGCGACGTGGCCGAGCCCACGAGGTTCTCACTGGCGGACCTCCATGGCGCAGCCCTGAACCGGAGCACCTACAGTCTGGATTGCATCATCGGGTGGTCCGTGGTGCGCGAGTGGGGCGGGATCCCGGTTATGGACCTCATTCGTAGGGCGCAGCCGCGGGGGGAGATAGTCAGTGCTGTGTTTAGGAGCACCACCGGCTACGAGGTCGCGCTCCCGCTCGAGGTGCTTAAGGAGCGGGGAACGATGGTGACCCTGGAAGTCGGCGGCGTGCCGCTCGCGTCGGAGCACGGCTTTCCGGCCCGCCTCATGGCCCCCGGGGTGATCGGCGAGAAGTGTGTGAAGTGGCTCGCCGAGATAGAGATCGTCAGCCGGGGTTAGTCGGCAGGCGCGGTCTCGTTCGGATCCTGTACGGGATTCCGGCACTGGCCATGCTCTGGTTCCTCTTCGCCCTCGAGGTCTCGGTTCCCGCCGACATGGGCACCTGGAGCCCAACTGCGCTGGAGGGTGAGGTAGTTTATAGTCTCGCGCAGTCCTCTGGCTCTCTGCTCGCCGGAACCCAGAACGGCCTCTACAGCGTGAATGCCGACGGTAGCGCATATCCCTTGCCGGAGGTGCCAGGGCCTGTCTACGCTCTGGAGAGAGACAGGGGAGACCTCTACGCCGGTACCGGAGAAGGCGTTTACCTGGTCTCTCCATCCGGTGAGGAGGTCCACCGCGAGGGGCTGGCGGATCTGGCGGTCCGGGATCTCGCGGTTACCGGAGAGGGACTCTACGCGGCGACGGATATTGGTCTCTACGAAAAGGCGGGAGTCGACGGGTGGAGGCGTGTATGGTCCGGAAATGAAGGGCTCCGGCAGGTAAACGCCATCCTGGAGGTGGACGGCGGAATCCTCATTGGTGGGGAAGAAGGGCTTTTCCGTGCCGAAGGGACCGGTGAGGTGGACCGGGTTCGCGAAGGGGCGGTGGTCTCCCTGAGCCGTCAGGAAGTATCTTCAGAGCGGGTCTGGGCCGGCTTCCGCGGAGATCCTCTGCTGCTCGTCTCAGAGGACGGCGGGTACACCTGGAGCGCAGCTGGCCGCGAGGTAGGTTTGAACGCCGTCAATGACCTGGTGGCGGGACCGCGTGGAGAGGGGCGGCTCTCGATCGGCGGCAGCGGTCTTGACGACGGCGAGGGGACCGCAGGGGTGATGACCAGCGAGGACGGGGGAGAGAGCTGGCAGACCGAGCGTAACCGACTCAGCAACACGCCCGTATTGAGCCTCTTGCTCGGGAGAGACCACCTCGCGATCGAGCTCTCCCTGCCGCCGCTATTCGAATCGCGGCCTTTCTCACTCCCGGCGGACGGCAGCAGGTTCTACGCGGGCACTAACGGGACGGGAGTCTACACTTACCGGGAGCCTGGTCTCCTGCTCTCGCTCCTCGGTGGCCTCCGTTCCAGCAGTCGCTTGCTGGAGCCGCTGCTCGTTGGCCTGGCGATTTTGGCCACAACTCTGGCAGTCTATTACAGAAGACGCCGCGCAAGAGAGAGACCGGTCTGGAAGAGAGCAGAGGAAGGGTAGTGTATCCGGTTGCCGGGCTGTTGTTTTCGGACACGAGAGCCTCTATAGTGCGGACGAAGAGCCAGGTGTTAGGGACCAACAACGCTTGATAGGGAAGATAGCCCGTCCCAGCCTAGGGTAACGCTGGCCGAGCGAGATCAGGCCCTACAGCCGGGGCGTGGAAATGGCTGAGCGGCAAGCATTGGCATAAGAAATATGCGACGGTGGAGGACGTTGATGGGTTGAGGATCAGGAGTCGGGGAAGGCGGGGCAGGACTCTCGTCGAAGGACGGGGCGTAGGGAAAGGGAGGTGTGTTATCCAGAGGTTCATATCTATCAGGTCGTTCATGCTCGTCGGGCTCATGGTCTCGGCGATAGTATTTATGGTGGCTTGCGGCGGTTTCGGCGGTGAGCCGGCGGAAGATCAAGCAGACGGGGGCAACGGAGAAGGCAACGGAGGGCAAGAGGAGGGCCCGGACCTCTCCTCGCCACCGGAAATCGAAGGTGATGTGGTCTCCGAGGGTGAGGAGAGCACGATCCGGTTCGGGATCGGTCTGGCGGAGAGCTCGCCGCAGTATATCTCGGTCGAGTACTTCCGGGACATCCTGGAAGAGCGGACCGACGGCCGGATCTCCGTGGACATCTTCCCGAACAGCCAGGTCGGGGACGACAACGAGATGATGGACGGTCTGCAGAGCGGGACCCTGGAGATGACCTACCCGTCTACTTCGCCAGCGGCGACGATCGTCCCCGAGCTCGCGGTCTTCGACCTGCCGTTTCTGTTTCCGAGCCGGGAGTCTGCCTACGAGGTACTCGACAGTGAAATCGGGCAGGAGATGCTGGACAGCTTCGAGGGCACCGGCATAAAAGCCCTGTACTTCACCGAGAACGGCTATCGGCAGCTAACCAACAGCCAGACGGAGATCCAGGGTCCGGACGATGTCGGCGGGCTGCGGGTGCGAGTCATGGAGAACGAGGTCCAGCTCTCCATATGGAACGCTCTCGGGGCCAACCCGACCCCGATGGCCTTCGGCGAGGTCTTCTCTGCCATGGAGCAGGGAGTAGTCGACGGCCAGGAGAATCCTTGGAGCACTATCCTGACCTCCAACTTCGCCGAGGTCCAGCAGTACGGTGCAGAGACGCGCCACGTGTATACGCCATTCATGATCATGATCTCGCAGGGGTTCTGGGACGGGCTCTCGCCCGAAGACCAGGAGATCGTCCAGGAGGCCGCCGAGCAGAGCGGCGACTACGAGCGCATGATCAGCGAGGAGTACGACGAGTACTCCAAGGAACAGCTAGCGGAGCAGGGAATGGAGATCTCCGAGCTCGACGAGCAGCAGCTCGCCGAGTTCCAGGACGCCACCGAGCCGGTCTACGACGAGTGGGCCCCGAGGATCGGTGAGGACCTCGTGCAGGACATCCAGGACATGGTCGACGAGGTGGAGGGCCAGTAGGACGGGGCAATCGGTTCGTAGCCGGGGCGGGCGGGTCCGACCCGGCGGGTCGCTTGGAGGTATCGGTCGGTGGAAGATAGCAAGACCCAGGAGGCGGCCAGCCGCGAGGCCCTGACGCACGAGCAGGCTGCCGAGCTGGAGCGAAGAGAGGAAGAGGCTCTCCCGAGCTTTTTTCGTGTCCTGGACATTGGTTTCAAGGCGCTTATAGCGCTGCTGCTCTGCGTCCTCGTGTTCACCGTGGGGGCGAACGTGATCGGGCGGTTCGTTTTCAATTACTCCCTGGCCTGGGCGGATGAGCTCTCCCGGTTTATCTTTATCTGGCTGATCTTCATAGGGGCGGCCGTCGCTTACTTCCGGGGCCAGCACATCTCCGTCGATTACCTGGTGCAGATGATGCCCCGCCGGCTCGCGCGTGCCACCAACTTGCTCGCCGACCTGCTGGTGCTCTTTATACTGGGAGTTATCTTGTGGGGCTCCTGGCAGGTGCTCACCACCTTCCCCGGAAGGTCCGCGCTCCTCGGCGTGCCGATGAACCTGGTAAACGCCTCGGTTCCGCTCGCCGCCGGGCTCATGACCCTCATGTGCCTGTACCGCATCGCCAATGACATCCGGCTCTTGCGAGAGGAAGAGTAGGCCGTGCTGTGGGTCTTTCTGGCTGTCCTGTTCGCCGGAATAGCCGTCGGCGTTCCGGTCGCGTTCTCGCTGGGGCTCGCCGCCGTGGTCATGATGTTCCTGACGGGGGCCAACCCCGCAGTGATGGTGGAACAGGCGGTCGCCGGGGTTAACAGCTTCCCGCTGCTGGCAATACCGTTCTTTATGCTGGTTGGCGAGGTCATGAGCTCCGGGGGCATAGCTCGACGGCTCGTGAACTTCGCCTCGGCCCTGGTGGGCTTTATCGCGGGTGGCGTGGGGCAGGTGAACGTGGCGGCCTCCATGTTCTTCGGAGGCATCAGCGGGTCGGCGGTAGCAGATACCTCGGCAATCGGCGGCATGATGATCCCACCGATGAAAAAACAGGGGTACACGGCAGCCCACGCCACCTCGATCACCGTCTCCTCGGCGGTGATCGGGATAATAATACCGCCCTCCATACCCATGATCCTCTACGGGATCGTCACCGAGACCTCTATCAGCCGCCTCTTTATCGGCGGGGTCATACCCGGGCTCGTGGTCGGCGTGGCGCTCATGGTGACCACGTATTTCACGGCAAAGCGCCAGCACGCAGGCCAGACGCAACCGTTCTCCACGCGCCAACTCTGGACGAGCTTCAAGGAGGCCTGGCTCGGCCTCTTGCTTCCCGTGATCATTGTGGGCGGAATCCTCGGGGGCATCTTCACCGCCACGGAGGCAGCCGTCGCGGCTCTCTTCTACGCCCTGATCATCTCTCTTGTCATCTACCGGGAGATTTCCGTCCGGGACCTGTGGGGCATGTTGGTGCGGACGGCTCGCCTGACGGGAATGGTGCTCTTCCTACTGGCGCTGGCCACGGTGGTCGCCTGGTTCCTGACTACCAGGGGGGTCCCGCAGAGCCTCGTCGCCACGGTATCAGACTTCTCAACCAACGCATACGTCATCCTCTTCGTGCTCAGCGGCCTGATCCTTCTTGTCGGGGTCGTAATGGACCTGACGCCCGCAATGGTCATCCTGGCTCCGCTGATGGTGCCTATAGTGGAGACGGTCGGGGTGGACCCGGTCTACTTCGGTGTCCTGATGTCCTTCGTGCTGGGCATCGGGCTCATCACCCCGCCGGTCGGTACGGTGCTCTACGTGGGGTGCGGCATCGGCGGCGTCTCGATGGAGCAGCTGGTGCGGAGCATGGTGCCCTTCTATGTGGCGCTCCTGGCAGTGCTGGTGCTGCTGATCGTCTTCCCGGCCCTGATCCTGTGGCTGCCGTACGCCTCGGGGGCGGCCGGCAGCTAGCGCCGGAGCGTCACCAGGGAGTGAGCGTCGAGGCGAACCCCGGCGCTCACTCCTGGCAGCTCTCTAGACTACCTCCGCCGTCTCCAGCACGGGTTTCGGATCGTAGTCCGCGGGGGCCGGCAGGAGCGGCGGGCGCACGGTGCCGAGGTGTACGCCGTGACGGGCCTCCGCGAGCTTCTTGAGCACCGCCGGGGAAGCATAATCTTTGGTCCCGGCCCGCACCCGCTGTAGTCTCTCGGAAAGGGCCTTACCTCCCGTATCGTCGCCGGTGATCGCCCGGCGGCGCATCTCCACGATCTCCTCCGGGATGAAGTTGGCTAAAGCCGAGATCATGCCCTGAGCTCCGAGCTCCAGACGCTGCCAGAGGTCGTCTTCCGTGCCGAGAAGGACGCCCCGTCCCGCCTCCAGCACGGCCTCGGCGTAGCCGGGCTCTCCGCCGGAGTCTTTCACCCCCCAGACCGGGAGCCCGGTGACGAGCTCGTACGGGACGGGTACGGCGTACTTGGGGATGTGGTACAGGATTACGGTGTGAGCGCTCTTCTCCAGCACGGGCCTGTAGAAGCGCTCCAGCCCTTCGAGCGGGGCGGGCTTGAAGTAGTAGGGTGGCAGCACCATAACCGCCGCAGCAGGGTACTCTCCAAGCGTCTCTACCATCTCCAGGGTCTCGGGTAGCGTCCCCTCGGCTACCGTCGGGATGATTTCGATGGGAAGATTGCGAGCGAACAGGGCATCGAGGACCCGCAGCTTCTCATCCGCAGTGACCGAGGGACCCTCGCCGTTGGTCCCGAACGGTACCACGCCCTGCACACCGCTTCCACTCAGCCATTCGACGTGGGCCAGATAAGCTTCCACGTCCAGGCTCATGGCTGGATCGTCCCTGAAGGGGGTGACGTTGGCCACGTAGACACCTTCGAGCATTGCTGCCTCCCGTCTATCCTAATATGAAAGAAATCCACCGTCGGCGACCAGCACCTGGCCGGTCACGTAGTCCGCATCCGGGGAGCAGAGAAAGACCCCAGGACCCGCCATATCTTCCGGGTCTGCCCAGCGTCCCAGGGGTATGCGTTCCCTTATGTCCTCGTGCAACTCCTGGTTGCCGTGGACGGGAGCTGTGAACTCGGTCTTTATAAAGCCGGGGGCGAGAGCATTTACCCGGATACCGCCCCCCGCCCATTCGGTGGCGAGGCCCCGGGTCAAGCCGAGTATGGCCGACTTGCTCGCGGCGTATGCTGTGATGGGCATCTTGAAGCCGCCGTTGAACGAGGTGACCGAGGCTATGAAAAGGATCTTCCCCCACCCCGCCTCGAGCATGGGCCTCGCTGCGGCCCGGGCTGTGAGAAAAGCCCCGTCTACGTTGACCTGCTGCACGGTGCGCCACTCCTCAGCGGTCATCTCCAGGGCCGGACTCCGGATGTTGATGCCCGCGGAGTAGACCATGATGTCCAGGCGCCCGAACCGGTCCAGGGTACGCTCGACCAGCTCTTCCGGGTCGTCCTCCCCCAGGTCCGCGGTGAGCGGCAGAGCCTCTAAACCCCTGGACTCCATCTCCGCCACCGCCGCGTCCGGTTCGCGCGAGGCGATGGTCAGCTTCACCCCCCGCTCTCCGAGGCCATCGGCGATCGCCCGCCCTATCCCCCGGCTACCGCCCGTCACGAGGGCTACACGATCCCGCACCATTACCTCCCAAGCTCGTTTCTGCCTTCAAGAAATGCCTCCAGCTCCCGCCGGCCTGGCAGCCCCTCGTAGTCCCCAAGGGTCATAACGCTGTAGGCGCCCATGGCGTTCGCGGCCCTCAGGCGCTCCTCGGGTCCCAGGCCCCACAGGTGCCCGGCGAGGTACCCGGCCGCGAAGGCGTCTCCCGCCCCGACGGGATCCACAGCCGGCACCTCGAACGGAGGATGCTCCAAGAGCTCTCCTCCGATGAGAGCGAGGCTCCCCGCGCCCCCCTTTTTCAGCACCACCTCCTCCGGTCCACCACCGGCCAGCTCCCGAAGAAACTCCGCGCTCTCCTGGCCCCAGAGGGCCGCCGCCTCCTCGGCGCTGACAAAGAGCAAGTCTGTCTCCGGGATCATCTCCTCCGCGAACTCCCGCGCCGCTTTCTCGGGCCAGAGCTTTGAGCGGTAGTTGACGTCGAAGCTTAGTCGGACCCCGTTCTCGCGGGCCTGTCCTGCGGCCCACCGGGTAAACCTCCGGCATTCGGAGGAGAGGGCCGGGGTGATGCCGGTGAGGTGCAGGAAGCGGGCTCTCTGCAGGTAAGCGGCATCGAAGTACCCGGGGGCCATGGCGGCCGCGGCCGAGCCGTGCCGATAGTAGTAGACTCTGACCTCGGGGCCGAGCCGCTCGCGCAGGTAGAGGCCGGTGGGGTAGCCGTCCAGGCGGACTACCCGCGAGGTATCGACCCCCTCGCCGCGGATGCGGTCCAGCACCAGCTGACCGGGGTCTCCCTCGCCGAGCTGGCTGATCCATCCTGCCGAGAGACCGAGGCGGGAGAGCGCAATGGCCAGGTTGGACTCCGCGCCCCCGATCTTCAACTCTAGGCTCGGGGCATGCCGCAGGCGCCCCGGTTGGTTCGGGGTGCCGAGCACCATCGTCTCTCCTGCGGTAACCACGCTAGGCACTACCTACCACCGGGTCTTCCGTCTGAGCTGTGCTGTCTTTTCTCCGGAACGGCCGCGCTCACATAGAGACACCGAGGAGTCCCCTCGTGATCTGGAAGTCCGTGTCGCCTCCTCTATGGAGCTTCGGACGGTACTCGCGCCCGGCGACGCTCAGGATACTCTCCAGCAGCCGGTCGGCCCATCCGGAAGGTTCCCCCCGGAGAGCGAGGTCCAGGTCCTCACCGTGAAGCTGGTACGTCTTGGGGTCGGCGGTGACCTGGAGGAGCGGCACCATGCGGTGAGCCTGCACGGGATGTCCCTCCACGTAAGCCAGCATCGTCTCGACCCCGGTCGCCCCCAGGCCCGTGGCGGTCTCTGATGGGTGGTCGGTAGGGGTCTCCATCACGTGGAACCCCGGCTCTATCACCGCCTGGCCGTAGGCTAGCGAACGCTCCACCGGTAGGTCTCCCAGGGTACCCTTCAGGTAGACCGGGTCCTCCAGAAGCGAAGATTTTTCGGGGACCACCACCGTGCCGCCGGAGGCGACGATCTCGCGGGTGACCTGCGCCAGGCTCTCCGCAGCCTCCGGGGGGAGAGGGTCGGCGGAGTACAGGCCGAGGCGCAGGGCTTCGAGGCCGGCGGTTCCGAATGAGAGCTCACCGGTCTCGGGGAGCGCCGCGGTGAACCACTCTTCGACGCGCCGCACCACCTTCTCGATGCCGCCGTCGAGCTGTACGCTGGCCCAGCCGAACCTTTCGGGAGAGAGTCCCCGCTCTCTCATGGCCTTCCTGAAGTAGTCGTTGTGTGTCTTCTCGCAGCCGTGCTCCAGTAGGAGGCCGAGCTTGACCGAGGGGTGGCTGAGGTACCCGAGCACGGTGCGGGAGTAGAGCCTCTCCGAGGAGCCGGCAGACACCCCGCAGCCCTCGGTGTGGGGGAGGGCCACAAAGCGCGTAACGTACCCCTGTCCGGCCTCCCCCTCGTTCAGCAGCGAGGCTATCCTGCGGGCTATCTGGCCGGAGCAGAGGCTGGTAGGCATTATGAGGGCGACCCCGTCCGCCGCGTAGCCCCCGCCTTTGCGTACGGCGTCGAAGGCAAGCTCCGGTCGCGGCACGCCGGTTTCTATCGGGAGGGGCGAGCCGTCGGGCTCGATCTCCTGCTGGGGGTGCTCCAGGTCTTCCCCGGTTGGCTGTCTCCAGTCGCGCCAGATGTGGACCTGCGAGTGGCCGGCTCTCTCACCGACGGTCCGCTCGCCGGAGGCGGTACGGAGCGTTAGGTCCAGCAGGTCTCGTCCGAGCTCTTCCATCGGGGTTCCGTCCAGATAGGCACCGGCGTTGACGTCCATGTCCTGCCGCAGGAGCTCGTAGCGGCCGGTGGTGGTGACGATCTTGACTGTCGGAACGAACGGGAAGTTGGTGATAGAGCCGTTCCCCGTGGTAAAGAAGATCGCGTTGCACCCCGAGGCCACCTGGCCCGCGACGCTTTCGAGGTCGTTGCCCGGGCTGTCCATGAAGTGGAAGCCGGGCTGGCTCATTCTCTCTGCGTACTCGATAACGTGGTCTAGTCGCGCGTCTGGGTGGCGCTTGAGGGCAGCCCCGATGGACTTGATGGAGATGTTGTATAGCCCCCGGTAGTTGTTGCCGCCCGAGGGGTTTCCCTCGGCGGTGTGGCCGTGCCTCCCTACGTGCTCCTTGAAGCGCTCGACCATCGAGAGGAACTTCCGGGCCGTCTCCAGGTCGCGGACGTTCTCCAGCACGTAGTGCTCGGCCCCGATCAGCTCGTCCGTCTCGGCCAGGTTGGCTCCTCCCCCCTGGCGGATGACCTCCTTCGCTACCCAGGCCGCCAGCGGGTTGCCGGAGATCCCGGAGAACGCGTCCGAGCCGCCGCACTGCAGGGCGATCTTCAGCTCCGAGACGGGCTCTTCCGTACGTGAGGTTTCGTCCGCCCGCGGGAGCAGCTCCCGGACCACGGCTTCACCCTTCCTCAAGCTCTCCTCGAACCCACCCTCCAGGCTCATGAACCGGTGCGGGACGTCCTCTAGTGGGTAGCCGTGATCTGACAGGTAGTCTTCGAGCATCTGATTGGTGACCACCTCCGTGGCGTAGTCCACGGCGAGCACGGCCCCCACGTTGGGGTTGACCACGAAGCCACTCAGCGTCCGCAGGAGGAGATCCAGGTTATTCGGAGGTTCGGAGCCGCCGCCCTCCGTGTGCGCTACGGCCACCACACCGTCCACGTTCTCGTACTCGTCGGCCGCGCCCTTCATCCGCTCCTCCAGGGCTTTCGCGTAGCTAGAGGTCCGGGAGGTGGTCCCCACCACCACGACGTAGTTCCTGGTCCCGACCCCGCGTCCACCACCCCGCCGGTAGCCCAGAAAGTAGCGGACCTCCTCGTGCCGGGGTGCCCGGACTCCGGGCTGGAACTCTTCTTCGTGCAGGTTGTAAGGTGCGAGGCCGCCGTCCCGGAAGTTGGCTCTAGAGGGAAGCTCAAAGTCCACGTTGCGGTCGGCGAGCGCCTGGAGTATCTTCGGGTTGCACACGTAGTCACCGGGGGGTATGTCGCGGACGGCGGTACCGAACGGCAAGCCCCAGGAGAGCAATTCGCCGTCCGCGGGTATGCCGTCTACCGCGAAGCGGTGCCCTTCCAGGACCGTGTTCTTGACGGTAAACCGGGAGCCCTCGCGCTCGACCTCCGTACCTGCTTCGAGCCGCTCCGTAGCCACGGCCACGTTGTCGCCAGGCGCGGGTATCTTGCCGATATCTTCGAACTTCCGAGGATGCTGCGAGCCAAAGGCCAAGATTCTTTCTCCTCGCTATCGAGCTACAGTTTGTCTGTAAGATCTTCGTTTATTGCAATCAGTGTATCATGCATATATAAAGAGAATGTTCCGTGATAATCTGGGAGTCGCCATCAGTCTGCGTACGGCACTCGCAGAGGATTTATTACATCCGGCACGAGTTTGTATTCAGTTAGCGGGTGCTACGGTACTTGACCCGAAACGGCTCAGTTGTAATGCTTATGGCCGATGAGCATGAGTATCTCGCAAGAGCCAGCACCAGCGTTGCAAGCGACTCCGGCGGTTGCCCC
>JACCZN010000128.1 GCA_013695915.1 Rubrobacter sp. | reverse complement strand
GCCTCGAAGTCCACGCCCGGCCCGCTCAGGTAGGCATCCGGGCGCACGGGGCGCACCTTCTCCAGGAGCGGGGTGGAGGTACAGGAGACCCGGTCTGCTCTCAGGAGCAGGTCCCTCTCCGTCTGCGCTATGTCTTTCGGCACCCCGGGGAACGCCCTGTAGTCGTCCGAGCAGTCGTAGAGCGTCCTTGCGGGCTCCAACAGCCGCAGGAGCTCCAGCGTGGTCTCCGTCGGCGGGTAGGCGATGACCGCGGGACGGGGACCTGCGAGGCGCCGGAGGTCCCGCACCACGCGTGGCACGAAGAGCTCCCGGTTGAGCCGCCGGAAGACCCGGGAGGTCGGCGGGACCACGAGCGGCGCGTAGACCGTGAGGTTCGGGTGGTGCCCGCCGGGGCTCCGGGAGCCCGGGCGCAGCAGGCGCTCCGCCACCCGGCGCGCCGTGGCGACCCGCGGTTTCGGGTTCGAGAGGCCGGTGGTCTCCACGAAGACCGTCCGGTGTCCCCTGCGGGCCAGCTCCGAGGCCAGGGCCTGGTGCCGCTGCCACAGGAAGTCCCATCGGATGCTGGAGAGCACCACGAGGGACGGCTCGCCCGTCCGGGCCACCTCTTCCCGCTACTCCGCGGCGGAGCCTGCCGGGTAACCGTAGCGGCGGAGCAGGGGGAAGGTCAGCGCCGTGACGGCCAGCCGGTCCCGGGGCTCCATCCTCTCCGTCCACTCCCGGTCCGGCCGCAGCTCCACGGTCCCGGTGTCGAAGCGGTTCGGGTTACCGGAGACGGTGTGGCTGACGCCGAGCTTCACCCCCCTCTCGCCCTCCATCGGCACCTCGGCACCCTCCTCCCCGAGGAGCCGGAGGATGCGCTGGAAGCTCTCCCGCGGGCTCCGGACGAAGTCCTCGTAGCGGAGCCTCAGGTACCTGCCGGGCTCGCGGCGCCAGAGCACCTCCGCCGCCGCGTTCCACGCGTCCCAGAGCGCGGCGCTCTTGGGGGCGCTCATCCGGTGCATGTACTCTATCTCCTCGCTGTCGGGCTGGCGCTTCCTCTTGAGCCAGGAGTACGCCGCCGCCCGGGGGTCCCGGACCAGGTGCAGCACGCGCAGGTCTATGCCGGGGGCCATGCCGAGCGCGTAGCCGTACGCTGGCTCTTTGGAGGAGTCCACGATCACCCGGCTGCCGGTCTCCGCGGCCATCGCGCCGTAGAGCCTGCCGGTACTCCCGAGTAGCTTCCCGAGGCGCTCCCGGAGGAGATACCGGCCCCTCGGGACCAGCATGAGCGGCACGTGACGGGTGCGGGTGCCCTGGTGCTGGAGCCGGACCATCTCGTGCGCGTCCACCCCGTCCGGCCCGCCGAAGGCCTCGTCCAGTATCCCGGCCCAGACCGGGCAGGAGTGGAACGGCGCGCCGCAGCCGCAGAGGCGGTTCCCGATCAGGTTGTGCTTCCAGATAAAGTTTAGCTCCCCCGCGGAGAAGAAGCCGTCCACCTGACCGAGGCCGTTCGCCAGTATCGTGCTGCCGCTCCGCCCGAGGCCTGCTATGTAGAGCACCTTCACCCCGGCGCTCACTGCCCCTCCTCCCCGCCGGACCGTCCCCGGCGCAGGCGCCACAGGTAGCGCCGCGCCACCTGCCAGAACGCCCGGAGGAACTCCCTGTCGGTCGAGCTCAGGCCGAACAGGGCCAGCAGCGCGAGAAAGCAGACCCCGAAGACCACCCCGACCGCCAGTATGGACGGTATGCCGTCGGGCAGGGGAAGTGAGGTCCTCGCGAGGTAGGCGGCCCCGGCGGCCAAGAGCCCTGCCAGGAGGGGCTTGAGGTACTGCGGGCTGAACGGCCAGGCTCCGAGGCGGCGGCGGACCATCACGAGCGTCGCCGCGTTCTCCAGCGAGATCGCAGCCGACACCCCGATGGCAGCCCCCACGAGACCGAACTCCGGGACCAGCACGAAGCAGCCCCCCACGCCCAGCACGGCCCCGGTGGCGCTCGCGACCATCACCACGTTCTGGTTGCCCGTCATCGCCAGCATCCGGGGCGCGGGGCCTACGGAGGTGCTGAAGAGCTGGGCTGCGGCCACGATCACGAGCGCCGTCCAGCCTTCCGTGAACTCCGGGCCGCCGAAGACCAGCAGGATCTCGCTCGCCAGGAGCACGATGACCAGGAAGAGCGCGAAAGCCCCGGTGAACGTCCAGCGCGTGACGTCCTTGTAGAGCCGCTTGAGGTCCTCCATCTCCCCCCGGGAGTAGAGGTTGGAGATTATCGGGGAGAAAATGCCGTTGAACGCGAAGCGCACCAGCGTCGCCAGCGTCGCCGTGCGGAACGCGGCCTGGAAGATGCCGACGGCGCTCGCGGACTGGAAGAGCCCGAGCACCAGCACCCCCGTCCAGTTGTTGGCGTACTGCGTGAACCGCTGCACGCTCATCGGCAGCGAGACGCTGACCAGCGCCCGCGTCTCGAACTTCGGCGAGACCCGCCGGTCGAAGAGCAGCGGGAAGAGCTTTCGCAGGAAGTACAGCGCGAACACGGCACCCACACCCATCGACACCGCGTACGCCACGACGACGCCTCCGAGACCGGCTCCCGTGAAGTACACCCCGACCACGAGCACGAAGTAGACCAGCGGCCGGAGTATCTGTTGCGCGTAGGTCGCGTAGGTGACCGTCTGGAACCCCTGCGTAGCCCAGGCCAGGATGCTCATCAGCGCGAAGAGCGGCAACGCGAAGGCAAAGGCCCGGACTATGGGCTCGGCCTCCGGCTGGTTGAGCCACCCCGTGAGGGCACCGGCCCCGAAGAAGAGCGCGACCGCCACCACCAGGCTAATGCCGACCGTGATCCCGACGGCCTGGATAATAGTGCCGCGCACCCGCGCGGCATCTTCCTGAGTCCGGTAGTGCGCCACGTAGCGCACGACACCGTTATCGAAGCCGAACTGCGACAGGATGTTCGCCGCGCTTATTACGGCGATGCCCAGGGTGTAGAGCCCGAACTGTCCGGCCCCGAACGTCCGGGCCAGCACGGCCTGGGTAACGTAACCGAAGACGCGGCCCGTACCCTGCCCGATGGAGCTGATACCCGCCCCCCGGGCTACCCTTCCGACGTAGGAGTCTTCCGGCTCCTTCTTTGGCGGGGTGTCGGCGGGGTCGCTCACGAAGTATGCCTGTCGGCCCGGGTCACGGCGCACAATAATAGCCCCTGTAGACACACCCTTCAAACGTATGCGCGTCGCCCTCTACCGGGCGCTCTCCGAGAGCCGTCGCTCCTGGCGCGGTAGCGCGGCCTCAGGTCCAGAGCTCCCGGAGGTTCTCCCAGAGTATGTAGGCCCCGGCGGCCAGCACGGCGGCCACCACGACCTGCCAGAAGAACTCGTAGAGCAGTATCAGGGAGGCCACGATGGTCAGCCCGATGGTCACGCTGGTCGTGAGCTCCATGAGCCGGCGGCGGAACCCGGACTCCACGAAGACGAAGAGCGAGACCAGGGCCGCGAGGCCGAAGACGAGATAGTCCTCGGCGAACAGGATCAGGGCTATAAACGCGATCATGGTGAGCCCGATGCTCACGGCAGCCCACGCTTCGGCGAGCCGGTCGAAGCGCAGGTTGGTCTCGGAGGCGGGATGATGGGCCTGCCGGATGTGCGCCCGCGGCGAGCCCCGCTCCCCCGCCTGCAGCCGCTCCTCTTCCCCTTCCAGCTCCTCCAGGAGCGCCCGGTCGCTCGCCAGCCGGGACCGGGTCTGTGCGAGCTCCCCGGCGACGGCCTCTATCTCCTCCTCCTGCGCCCGGAAGCGCTCCTCGAGGTGTGGCCGGCCCCGCATGGCCCCGGCCTCCACGTTCAGTCCGGTCAGCTCGCGGCTCCTCTCCTCGACGGACGCCTCGGCCTCCCTGCAGCGGCCCTCTATCTCCCGGCGCCGCTCCCGGACACGGCCGAGGGCCTCGCGCACCGGCGGCACCTTGTCCAGCCCGGCCCAGCCCACGGGGTCGTGCCAGGCGCGCCGGACGGTGCCGTCCCGCTCGTACATCGGGCCCGCGGGCGCGTCCTCGCCGGAGACGGGGTCTTGAGCGTAGAGGCCCCAGAGGCCCCGGTAGCCGGAGACCCAGTCCGGCACGGGGTCCAGTAGCTGCGCGCCGTCCCAGGACCGCTTCGCGCCGGGGCCTATCTCCACGCCGTCCCCCCGGGCGTAGTCCACGAAGGGCACGCTCAGGGCGGGCCGGCGGTCTCCTCGAGGCTCTCCCCCTCTCCCCTGGTAGTACTGTCGTAGCGCCCGCCGCCAGAACTTCCTCAGGTTCTCCACTCCGCGCGCGGGCCGGGAGAGGAAGGGGAGCTCGATCTCGGCCACGTACTCCCCCGGACGGTAGTAGCTGGCGTGGGATCCCGCCCCGGCGTAGACCACCGGGTGCTCGCCGACCTTCTCGAGCTCCGGGTCGTCCCAGCGGCGGCGCAGGTCGTCGCCGGAGAAGTCGTGGGCCGCGTAGGCCGCCCACTCGGGCACGAAGTCCCCGTCCTCGCCCTCGGAGACGTAGACGCAGACCATCTCCCAGTCCGCCTCGTGGTCGTTGACGCCGAAAAAGCCCGAGCGCCAGTTGTTGAACGGATAGAAGAACCAGTACTGCAGCACCACCCAGCCGTTCTCCCGCACCACGCGGCCGTAGTAGCAGTGACGTCGCTCCCCGGCGGTCATGCGCCCGTAGGCCATGACCGCCGCGGCCGCCGTGTCCCCCGGCACCCGCCCGCGGGCCAGCAGCGTGAGCGAGAACAGCGCGTCGGCGAACCGCGGCAGGTAGCCCACACGGGCCAGCCGTCCCCGACCGGCCCGGAACACGTCCCGGGAGCGGCGCTTCTTGCGGCCGTGCTCCAGCTTGTAGGTCGCGAGCTGGGCGATGTTCAGGGGCTCTATGAACTTCAGGTAGCTCACGGTCCCGAAGCCGCCGGTCTCGGTCTCCGCCAGCCCCTCCAGAGAGAGCTCGCCCTGGGCCACCAGACACGCCGGCTTCTCCTCCGGCCTCTGGGTCCACAGGCTGCAGTTCCGCACGTAGGGCTCCACGGCGATGGGCAGGAAGTCCTCCCCCCGGGTAAAGCGGAGGATCGGCTCGAACCGCCGCAGGAGCTCGTACCGCATCTGGCGGTTCACTGGTCAGGCTCCAGGGGCTTCTGCTGGAAGACCGTGCGCACGTCGTGGGAGTTTAGGTAGAGCACCACGAGGATATAGTAGAGCATCGCCGCGTACAGGTAGCCCGGTATCTCCTGCAGGTAGAAGTAGAGCAGGAGCGCCATCACGAGGCTCAGGCCCTGCAACAGCATGGCGACCAGCCACACCCCCCTCCACAGCCGCAGGAAGCCGACCGCCGCCACGAGCGCCAGAGAAGCGAGAACGAGGAAACCACCCCCCACCACGGCGCCTTCCGGTCCGTTGAGCGGTATGGGAGCCTCGAAGCGCAGGGCGGAGAAGCTCGAAGCCCCGACCACCGAGAGGCCGAAAGCCTGCAGGAGCAGCAGCACCCCGACCGCCGTTACCGGCCAGCGGCTCATACCGAGCTCTTCCATACGGTGCTTCATGGCGCTCCTCCTCTACCGGTCGTCCCGGACCTTCCGGCGTCCGCCGCGCAACGAGTCCCCCGGTCGGGATGATACACCCGAACCCGCCGGTCCCGGGTGCCCTCTACTACCCGGCGCCGCGCAGGCCGGAGGCCAGGAGGCGGCGCAGGGAGCGGGTGATGCGCTCGGGCTCCATGTCGAGACCTTCCCGTTGGTAGAGGTACAGGTCTATGTTGAGGGGGGCGAGCACCATGTCTGCGATGCACTCCACATCCAACGTGCCGGCCTCACCCTCCGTCACCGCCCGGGAGAGCAGGGCGACTACGGTAGCCCGTAGCCACTGATAGAAAGGGTTACGGTACATGCCGGACCGTCGCTCACCGCCCGCCGCATCCCTTATGGCCCCGAGCAGCGGGGCGTTCGCCTCGTTGAACCCGGCGAGCCGGACCAGCAGGTGCTCGAGCTGTGCCAGCGCCGGTTCCTCGCTGCGGGCTCGCTCCCGGATCTCCCCAGCGAAACACTCGGCGCTCTCGGCAAGCAGCGCCGAGCACAGCGCGCCCTTGTGCTCGTAACGCCGGTAGAGCGTCCCCTGACCGACGCCGGCGTAACGCCCGATCTCATACATGCTGACCGCCGCAACCCCCCGCTCGGCGAACAACTCCCTCGCCGCCCAGAGCACCCTCTCCCGCCGCTCCGCCGCGTCCCGCCGCTCCCCCGGACCGTGCGCCCCGAGGTCCAGCACCGGCACCTTGAACCGGTACCCCGACCCCTCTCCGGCTCCACTTTCTACTCTCTCTCCCACAACTCCCTTGAAACTGGACAATTGTCCGGTAAGCTGCATTAAATGGACAACTATCCGCATAGGGTAGCAGGGACGGTGGCTGGAGCACAGGGTGCGGTGAGGGGAGTCTGGTGTTGAGAGGGCGCGTAGTGTGGGGGCTTCTGGGGCTTCGTGGCTTGTACGGAGTCTGGTAGTGGCGGCGGGCAGCGGCATAGAGGTGGAGGGTCTTGTCCGGGAGTTCAAAGGCGGATTGCGCGCGGTGGACGGCGTCTCGCTGCGGGTCTCTCCGGGTGAGATCTACGGTTTCCTCGGTCCCAACGGCGCGGGGAAGTCCACTACCGTCCTCATGCTCACCACCCTCCTGCCCATCACCGCCGGCACGGCTACTGTGGCGGGCTTCGACGTTGCCCGGCAGGGGCCGTTGGTGCGCTCGGCCATAGGGGCTGCCCTGCAGGAGGCGGCGCTAGACCCATACCTAACGGGCACCGAGCACGTGAGGCTTCAGGCCGCCCTGCACGGCATGCCCCGCAAGGAGGGCCGGCGGCGGGGAGATGAGCTACTGGAGCGGGTAGGGCTCGTGGAAGCTGCCGGGAGGAAGGTCGGCGGGTACTCCGGGGGTATGAAGAGGAGGCTGGATCTCGCTCTGGCGCTTCTGCACGGACCGGAGGTACTCTTCCTCGACGAGCCCACCACGGGCCTCGATCCCCAGAGCCGGCAGGCGCTGTGGGAGGAAGTCTCGCGGCTGGCGACAGACGAAGGGGTAACGGTCTTTCTGACCACGCAGTACCTGGAAGAGGCCGACGCCCTGGCAGATCGGATCGGGATCATAGACGACGGAAAGATAGTCGCAGAGGATACACCCAAAGCCCTGAAGGCTCAGATAGGCCGTCCCAGCGTAGAGGCCGTACCGCAAGAGCCCGCAGAGCAAGAGAAGATGGCGGAGGTGCTTGGGAGGTTCGGCAGCCCGGTAGCAGCCCCTTCCGGAGCGGTAGCGGTAAGGCTGGAGCACGGGGCCGGAGAGCTGGCCGAGGTAGTACGGGCACTGGACGGAGCGGGGATGGGGGTATCGAGCCTGAGGCTGGACGAGCCGACGCTGGACGACGTGTTCCTGGAGAAGACCGGGCGGTCTCTGGAGGGTGAGGGGGAGGACGCCGCAGAGGAGGCCCCGGCGTGAGCCGCGCGGTACTGCTGCAGGTACTCTCCCTGAGCTGGCGTTCGGTGTTGCGGCTCTTCCGGCAACCGGAGGTGATAGGTCCAGCCCTGATCTTCCCGCTCCTGTTACTCGGGGTCCAGGCGGCGGGGCTCAACCCCGCGGTGGAGATACCCGGCTTTCCAGCTGACTCGTACCTGGACTTCCTGCTGGCATTCCCGCTCGTGCAGGGGGCACTCTTTGCGGCGATCTCCGCTGGCACGGACCTCGCCCGGGATATAGAGAGCGGTTTCCTGAGCCGCCTCTCGCTGACGCCCATGCGTCCGGGGGCCCTGCTGGCGGGCCTGCTCGCGGGCGTGGTGGCGCTCGGGCTCCTGCAGGGAGTAGTGTTCCTCGGCGCCGGTCTCCTGGCGGGGGTGGAAGTGCGGGCCGGGCTCCTTGGCGCCGTAGTGCTCGTCGCGCTAAACACGCTCGCGGTGCTCGGTTTCGGAGGGGTAGGAGCCATACTCGCTCTGCGGACCGGCTCTGCAGAGGCCGTGCAGGGGCTCTTCCCGCTCCTGCTGGTCACGACCTTCCTCTCGTCCATACTACTGCCGAGGAACCTGATCGAGGTCGGCTGGTTCTGCGCCGTTGCAACCGTCAACCCGGTCTCCTACCTCGTGGAGGGCCTGCGCAGCCTGATCATCACGGGCTGGGACCCGCAGGCGCTGGCGCTGGGGTTCGCCGTGGCCGGAGCCCTGGTGGTGCTCGGCCTCGCCGGAGCCACGGCCTCCCTCGGTCGGCGGGTGTCCCGCACGTGAGCGGACCCGGTGCCGGCGGCTTCTTCTCTGTCGCAGGCGCGGTGGCCTGGCGCCAACTCCACGGGTTCTTTACCAGGCCTACGCTGCTCCTGCCAGCGCTGGCCTTCCCTCTCTTCTTCCTGGCCGCCTTCGCCGGGGGCCTGTCGCGAGTCTCGGACGTACCCGGCTTCGACTTCCCCGCGGGCTACACCGCCTTCCAGTTCGTCTGGATACTCCTCCAGACCGTGGCCGTCGGCGGCGCGTTTACCGGCTTCGCCATCGCCGCCGACTTCGAGAGCGGCTTTGCAAAGCGGTTTCTGCTCGCCGCCTCGCGGCGCAGCGGCATCATACTCGGCTATGTCCTGGTCTCCGCCGTGCGTGTCACCGTGACGGGCTCCGTGGCCACGGCGGCATCGCTCTTTGCCGGCATGAGGATCCTCGGGAACGGCATGGACCTCTTCGGGCTCGTAGGGCTCGCGATATTAGTGAACATCGCGGCCACCCTGTTCGCCGCCGGCATAGCCCTGATGCTCCGCACCAGCCAGGGCGGGTTCGTCATACAGACGCCCATCTTCCTTGCCCTCTTCCTGGCGCCGGTCTTCGTGCCGCTGGAGCTTCTGGAGGGCTGGATCGGGGCTGTAGCCAGCGTCAACCCCGTGACCTTCGTCCTCGAGGCCGGCCGGAGCCTGATCTCCGGGGAGCCATCCGGTGTGTGGCTAGCCTTCGGGATAGGCGCGGCGACGGTACTGCTGTTCGTGCCCTGGGCGCTGCTCGGCCTGCGCCGGGCAGAGAGGTCAGGGTAACACCGCATGGTCCGTGCAAAACCCCCTGAGGAGAGGCGGTAGAGATAGATGAAGCTCGCAGTTTTCGGGGCCGCGGGAAGGACCGGAAGGCTCCTGGTGGATATGGCCCTCGATGGAGGTCACGAGGTGGCGGCCTCCGTCCGGAACCGGGAGAAGCTCGCGGTGGAGCATGAGCGGCTCTCCGTAGTGGAGGGCGACGCTCGGGACCCGGAGCGAGTCCAGGAGGCAGAGTCCGTGGCTCGGATGCGGTCCTGAGCGCCCTCGGCCATACCAGGGGCTCGGAGAGGGGCGTGCAGACCGTAGCCACGAGGCGCATCTTGGAGGCCATGCGGGAGCACAGCGTCCGCCGCCTCGTGAGCCTCACGGGTGCCGGGGTAAGTGACCCGAACGACCGTCCCAAGCTCTCCGACCGGGCAATCGTCTCGCTCCTGAAGCTGCTCCAGAGGAACATACTGGAGGACGCCAGAGGCCACACCGAGGCGATACGGGACAGCGGCCTCGACTGGACCATCTTCCGGGCCCCGCGGTTGACCGACGGTCCACGTACCGGCGAGTACCGCGTCGGCTACGTAGGTCCGGAGAGCGGGACCAGGGTCTCCCGGGCCGACGTGGCGGAGTTCATGCTCGTGGCGGCCGTGGAAGGGACCCACCTCCACGAGTCCCCGATGGTCAGCAGCTAGCGACCGGCAGAGAGGAGAAACGGTGAGAGCCATAGTGGTCCGGGAGACAGGAGGCCCCGAGGTGCTCGGCCTCGAAGACATGCCCGTGCCCGACCCGGGGGAGGGTGAGGTCCTGATAAGGGTGGTCGCCGCCGGGGTCAACTACGCCGACGCCGGTCTGCGGGCCGGCATGGCGGGCGGTCCGCACGCCGTGAAGCTGCCCTACACGCCCGGTTTCGAGGCCGCCGGTACCGTGGCGGCCGTTGGCCCGGGCGTAACCGGCCTCGCGCCGGGGCGGCGTGTGGCCGCCGTGCTGGAGAGCGGCGGCTACGCCGAGTACGCTCTGGCCCCGGCGGCAGCTCTGGTAGAGGTGCCGGAAGGGATGGACTTCGACACCGCCACCGCCGCGCTCCTGGTCCAAGGGATAACGGCCTACGGCGTCCTGCACGACGCGGCCGGGCTGCGGGCAGGCGAAAGCGTGCTGGTACAGGCGGCAGCCGGCGGAGTGGGGAGCCTCGCGGTACAGCTCGCCGGGCTCGCCGGTGCGCACCCGGTGATCGGCACGGCCAGTACCCCGGAGAAGCGACAGCGCCTCTCGGAGCTGGGCGTGGACCACGCCATCGACTACACGGAGGACGAGTGGCCCTCCCGCGTGCTGGAAGTCACCGGGGGCCGGGGCGCGGACGTGGTGCTCGAGTCCGTCGGGGGTGCGGCCGGCGCGCGGGCCTACGAGTGCCTGGCGCCTCTCGGACACCTCGTCACCTTCGGGGCGGCCAGCGGAGAGGGTACGCCACCACCCGATATGCTGGCGCTCAACTTCAAGGGCCAGACCATCACCGGGTACGGAGGACCCTGGATCCGGCCGGGCCGCGCCGCAGTGGCCCGGGAGGAGATCTCGCTCCACCTGGAGCAGGGTCGGTTGGAGGCCGGTGCCGGGCATTCCTTGCCGCTCGCCGCGGCCCCCGAAGCCCACCGCGCCCTGCAGAGCCGCTCCACGGTCGGCAAGGTGGTGCTGTGCCCATGATCCAAACATGGCCCGTAGCCGCCGGGACGGACCGTGCCGTGTCAGCCGCCGGACGGACGCTCCTGCTTGCGCCCCCCGGCCCGCCGGCCTCTCCACCAGGAGAGCAGGCCCCGCACCACCTCCACGAGCAGGATGAGACCGACCCACGCCCACGCAGCGCCGAAGAGGGTCCAGAGCGCCGCCCCCGGCGCCCCGAGCTCCCTGTAGAAGGCCACGAGGCCCCCGAGAGAGGCCAGGAGGAGCGGCAGGGCTCCCCACAGCGGCAGCACCCCGGAGCGCGCGGCGGCAGCGGCGAAGACGGCGGAGCCCGCGCCCAAGACCATGAGCCCCACCCGGAAGGTCGAGTTGGCGGGCGCCATCATTATGTACTCGCTGTCCAGGTCGAGGAAGAACTGACCCACGATCCCGGCGACCACCATCACAAGCCCCGCGAGAGCCGCCAAGAGGCCAGCCTTCCCAAGAAGGCCGTGGTGTCCCGCCCCGCGGAGGTAGAGCCCGGTGAGGCCCACCAGGAGCAGGAGCGGCGCGGAGGGAAAGAGCTGCCAGAACACGTCCGGGGACGAGAAAGCCCTCTCCGAGAGCGACACCCCGAGCGGGGAGAGCGCCCAGAGCAACCCGCCGGGCAGACACGCGAGCGCTAGCCCCGGGGCCCGGCCGGAGCGGTCCCGCTTCCCGGCTTCTGCGTGCGCCGTCCCGGCCACGATACCTAGTACCTCGGGAGCGGCTCCCCGCCCGCGTCCCGCATCACGTAGTCGTTGAACATCCGCTCCACGATCTCCGGGTGGTCACCGGCGAGGTCGTTGTCCTGATCCGGGTCCTCGCGCACGTCGTAGAGCTGCCCGCCGGAGCCGTCGTTGGGGCCGAACATCACGTAGTCGTCGTCCCGCGCCCAGACGTGGTCGTCGTAGCCCGAGGTAAAGTACGTCCGCTCCTCCTCGGGCCCGTCACCGTTCAAGAGCGGCGAGAGGTCCTGGCCGTCCATCTCGACCGGGGACTGAATCTCCATCATGCCGAGGATCGTAGGGGCTATGTCTTGCAGCGAGGCGTAGAAGTCGCTGGTCTGTCCCGCGCCCAGACCGTCCGGGTGCCGGATAAAGAACGGTATGTCGGTCAGCTCCGGCCCCAGGGACCAGGCGACCTTGCCGGTAGCACCGTGCTCTCCCAGGGAGACCCCGTGGTCGGAGAGGACCATGAGCAGGGTGTTGTCCATGAAGCCGAGGTCCCTCATCTTGTCCAGGAACGTGCCGAGCCAGCGGTCCGTCATGGTGACCTCACCGGCGTAGAGCCCACGCATCCTCTGTATCTCCCGGTCGCTCAGATAGTTGTCCTCGCTGTAGTTCGGCACTATGGGCTCCGGGCCGCTGTAGCCCGAGTCGTACATGTTCCGGTACTCCTCTGGCGGGTCCCAGGGCTCGTGCGGGTCGAAGGAGTCCACGACCAGGAAGAACGGCTCCTCGTCCCGGGCCATCTCCAGGTACTCCGAGGCCCGCCGGAAGACCTGCGGGCCGAACCAGTCCCGCTCGCTCTCGCGGTACGTGACGTTCGAGAGGTACTGGCGGACCTTGCTCTCCATGCTGCCGTCGTTGCCGCTCAGGAGGTGCCGGTCCACCTCCTCCTGGGAGACCTTCGCGCCGGACCTGTAGGCGTCGCGCTCCTGGCCGCGGATGTAGTCGAACACGTCGAAGCCCCGCTGGAAGTTCATGGAGGCTTTGAACTGGTGGTAGTTGTCCGTGATCATGGCGGTCACGTAACCCTCCGGCTGGAGTATCTCCGGCAGGCTCGTCTGGTCCTCGGGGATGCGCTGCCAGCCCGCGGGGAAGAAGGTCTCCCCCTTCTGGGGGATCCAGTCCCTGAAAGGAAAGGTACGCAGCCCCGTATACATGGCCCGCCGGGCGGGGATGGTCGGGATGGACTCCGGGTAGGACCGGGTGAAGCGCAGGCTCTCCTCCGCCAGCGCGTCGAGGGTTGGGGTCCGGATCCAGCCGTTCCCGTACACCCCGACGTGGTCCTTGCGCAGGCTGTCCAACAACACCACTACCACGTTCATCCTCGACCCTCCCGCGGGAAGATAGCTGCACCCCGAGGCAACGGCGGACGTCCCGAGAAGGGCAGCCCCCGCAGTCCCGACCCCGGCGGCCTTCAGAAAGTCCCGTCGCGTTAGCGTACTACCTACCTGCCTTTCTACAACAAAAGTCCTCTTGCTCGGAGCCGTGATTATAGATCACAGGGACTCCCCGTTCGCACCCGCCTCCAGAGACCAGGCTCTCCAGTAGAACCAACGAGCCGGGTCCGACGGCCGTCCCGGGGGGAGCGGTCTAGTAAGCCCCGCCCTCGTCATCGTCCTCCTCGTCCACGGGCTCCTCCTCGGCCGGCGGCTCCTCGGCCTCCTCGTCTACCGCTCCCTCTCCGCACGCTGCCAGCGACATGCTCGCCACGAACAGCCCGCCGAGGATGAGCGAGACGTACCTCTTCCTCTTCAACACGGATTCCATGACACCCGCCTTCCCTGTATGAGAGCCCCTGCGCCCGGACGAGCGGCGGCTCTCGTATCTCCAACTACCGGTATACGATATCATTCCCCGGTATAGCTCACGAAGCTCCGTAGTGAACAACGCAACCGGCACCGGCCTGGCCGGGAGGATGGGCACCGGATTGCAGTATCCCCGTTGTCCCCTACACTGCCGATCAGGATGCCCATGTTCAGAGACCTGGAGCTCGGAGCGATCCGGGTACACATACTGCACCACGCCTCCCGGGCCGAGGTGTACGGCTCGTGGATGCTCGGGGAGCTCGAGCGCCACGGATACCGGCTGAGCTACGGCACGCTCTATCCGGCGCTGCACCGGATGGAGAAGGAAGGGATACTGACCCGCGAAGACCGCGTCGAGGGCGGCAGGGTCCGCAAGTACTACAGCGCCACCGAGAGAGGCCTGGAGGAGCTGGAGACCGCCCGTCACATGCTCCGGGAGCTCCACCGCGAGGTGGTGGAAGGCCACGGCCCGGACCCCGACTAGCGCACCCCTCCCCCGTCGAGAGCCCCACGCAACAGCCGACACCAGCAGCCTGCCGAGCCGCGGACACAACCCTACACTCCCCCTGCAGACCTCCCGTCCCGGAGGTGAACGGCAAGCCTCACAGGATCCCTCCAGACGCGTTATCATTTTGCGATATCTGTAAGCAATAACGCAGTGAGGGTCTCAGAGCGGGGTGATCGGGGTGCCGGAGCGGCTATCGGACGGTGTTAGGGGGGAGCTCTGGGAGTTGGCCCGGCTCTTTACCAGGCTCGGGGTCACGGCATTCGGGGGACCGGCGGCTCACATCGCGATGATGCGCGACGAGGTGGTGGTGCGGCGCGGGTGGCTCTCGGACCAGGAGTTCCTGGACCTCGTGGGGGCGACGAACCTCATACCAGGGCCGAGCTCGACGCAGATGGGCATACACATCGGGCGGGTCCGCGCCGGGTGTCGGGGTCTCCTGGTCGCGGGCACCTGCTTTATAGTACCGGCGGCCCTGATCACGCTGTTGTGCGCCTGGGCTTACGTGCTCTACGGCGCGACACCCGCGGGGGAGAGCCTCCTCTACGGCATCTCGCCCGTGATCATAGCTATCGTGGCCGGGGCGCTCTGGGGCCTGCTCGGGACGGCGGTCAAGGGCCCCCTGACCGCCGGGGCCGGGCTGGCGGCGCTGCTGCTCTACGTATCCGGCATGCTCGGCGAGATACCGTTGCTCTTCGGGGCCGCGCTCTTCGTGTTCCTCGCGTCGAACCTGCGGAGCCGGTGGGGCGGGGCGGCCTCGCTCGCTCCACTCTGGCTCCTCTTCCTCCCCGCTTCGGTGACGCTCCCCGCGCTCGGCTCGCTCTTCTTTACGTTCCTCAAGATCGGCTCCGTGCTCTTTGGCAGCGGCTACGTCCTGCTGGCCTTTCTGCGCTCGGAGTTCGCGGCAACCGGCCTGTTGACGGAGCAGCAACTCCTCGACGCCGTAGCCATCGGACAGTTCACCCCCGGCCCGGTCTTTACCACCGCCACCTTTATCGGGTATCTGCTCCACGGGGTACCCGGGGCCCTCGTCGCCACGGTCGGTATCTTCCTGCCAGCCTTCGTGCTGGTTGCCCTCACCGGCCCCTTCATCCCCCGCCTGCGAAGCTCCCCGACCCTGGCGAGCCTCCTCGACGGGGTAAACGCCGCCGCCCTCGCCCTCATGGCCGGGGTGACCCTCCAGCTCGGACAGGCCGCCATCGTGGACCCGCTCACGGCCGCGCTCGCCGTGCTCGCCCTCGTTCTCTTGTTGAGGTTCAGGGTCAACTCCGTGTGGCTCGTGCTCGGTGGGGGCGCGGTAGGCCTCCTCTCGATCTACCTTCCCTGGGTAGGGTGACCGGAACGCCCCCAGCTCTCGGAGAGGCGCTGCCCCAGGACCCGGGCCAGGAAGAGCGGGTTGCCGAGGAGGTAGCGCCGCCACAGCCGCCGCGGCTCTACGAGCAGCCGGGCCAGCCACTCGAAACCGTGGTCCGTGAGGACGCGCGGCCCCCGGCGCAGGTCCCCGGAGAGGTAGTCGAAGACCGCTCCTCCCGTAAGGGCCACGCCCGCCCGCAGCCGCGTCCGGTTCTCCCGCAGCCACCACTCCTGGAGCGGCATCCCGAGACCGACCACCAGCACGTCGGGGCTCGCGGCGTTGACCCGCTCCAGGAGCTCCTCGTTCTCCGGGGAGCCGGGTGCGAGGTCCACGTGCCCGTGCCGGACGCCGGCGATCTCCAGCGCCGGGTACCGCTCCCGCAACCGCCCGGCGGCCCTCTCCGCGACCCCGGGGCGGCCACCGAGGAAGAACAGAGACAACCCCTCGCTCGCGGCGAACCCGGCGAGCCGCCACATCCAGTCCGCGTAGGTGATCCTGCACAAAGCCGGACGCCCGAGCATCCGGGCCCCGAGCACCACCCCCGCCCCATCGCAGAAGACCACCGCCGCCCCATCCAGCATCTCCCGCAACCAGGTGTACCTGTAGCTCAGGTTTATGCAATGGACGTTGGCGTTCAGCACCAGGGCGGTATCCCGGGTCCGGCTCAGGGCCAGGACCTCGCCCTGCAGCTCCTCGACGCTTACGCGGTCTACGCCAACCCCGAGGACGTCCACCCTCTCCCTCCGGGCACCCGTCATCCGGGGCTCCCGCGCAGGAAGGTCTGCGCGGCGTCCGG
>JACCZN010000120.1 GCA_013695915.1 Rubrobacter sp. | reverse complement strand
GGTCTCCGGGGTGGCGGCGAGAAGCGCCGGGTGGGCGTCCTCCCAGACGTCGTC
Source organism: Rubrobacter sp. (assembly GCA_013695915.1). Taxonomy (GTDB): domain Bacteria; phylum Actinomycetota; class Rubrobacteria; order Rubrobacterales; family Rubrobacteraceae; genus Rubrobacter_A. The sequence goes on along the minus strand of JACCZN010000120.1, from coordinate 2,827 downwards.
GGCCTCGCAGACCTCTTCCAGGGACTCGTAGGAGATCTTCAACAACCCACACTGCTCCAGGTTCGGCGAGGTTATGCGCCAACCGCGCTCGAGGTCCCTGTAGATCCGGTAACCGAGGACGTCTCTCAGGGCAGCCTCCGTGTCGCTCTTGGCCTTGAAGCGCGCCAGCGGGTTGCTCGCGTACTGCTCGAAAGGCAGATCCAGAGCTTCGAAGACGGACGGGGTGAGCTCGTCGTGGGAGAGTCCGGCCTCCCCGGCCGCGGCGACCGCCCGGTGGAGTGCGGAGCGGAGCAGGCCTATCTCCACGAAATCGTTGAAGTGCCCGGCCTGCAGCGATGCGTCTTGGCGGTTGTCGGTGAAGGAGAGAATCTTGCGGGCCTCGGGCCTGAGATCCTCGGCCTCTTTCAGCCCCGAGATCGCCGAGAGGCTCAGGATCGTCGTGGCGGTGCTCCTTCCCTCCGAGCCGAGTGAGCCCAGCTTGGTGAAGTCCGAGCGGAGCGTAAGGGCGTAGGATATGCCACACGAGAGACAGAACCTGAACGGCGCGGGGAAGTAGTGGCCCTCCAGCCCCTCCGCGTCCTCCGTGCCGTCGGCGGCGACCGTGACGGGTCTCGGGACGTACTGGCGCCGGTCCTTGCGGACGCGCTGGGCTCCTCGATGCTCCTCCATCCAGTCGCTGGGGAGCCGCTCCCAGAAATCCTCCGTATCTTCCGCGGGCCAGGGCTCGGCGGTACTGAAGAATAGGAAACCGGCCTCGCTCTCCCCGTCGTCGAAGGCGTCGGAGATGCCGCGGGGACGGAACACCTGTCCGTAAGAGCCGGAGTCCTGGTATTCCCTGACCGGGTAATACTCCTGGCCGCACTCCCGGCAGAAGGCGAGAGGCATGAGCACGCGGCTACGATCTTCGGGAACGTACTGCTGCCCCTTGAAGGTGATGTACCGTCTCTCTTCCTCCTCGATGGAGGCATAGACGGCGTCGCCCCGGCTCACGAACTGGTGGAGCCGGAAAGCGAAGGGCGGTCGCCCCGTACCCTGCTCTTCCGGCTCGCACTCATATCCCGCGAGCAGTCCCTCCTCGATCGCCGAGGCGCATCGCTGTTCCGGCAAGCCCGTTAGATCGGAGAGTCTCTTCGCCGCTCCCTGCGGACCGGAGATGCTCTTGGGCTGGGCTCTGATGAGACGCTCGGTCTCCGGCTCACCCGCAACGCCGAACGTACTCTCTATCCACACGGAGAGCGAATCGTTGGTGAATCCCCTGTAGTCCTGTGGCGGCTTGCGCTCATCCCGGACGCGGCCGGTCAGCTCCTCCACCAACGCCGGGTCGCCGAGATCCTTCTCAGGGGTCGCCCGGCGCAACGTCTCCCCTATCACGTTCTCCGGCCTAAGCTCCGCGCCGAAGAGCCGGCCTGCAACATCGCTTATCTCCGCGCGCTGCTCTTCATAGGTGCCGCTGCCGGCGATGGTCGCCGACGTCCCGACGCAGCGCATATCTTCCGCGGCGAGAAGTTCCCGGACGCGCCGGATCAGGAACGCTACGTCCGCCCCCTGCCTCCCCCGGTAGGTGTGGAGCTCGTCGAAGACCAGGAAGCCGAGACCCTGGGCCGACCGCGACAGACCCTGCTCGGCCGAGCGTGTCAGGATCAACTCCAGCATTACGTAGTTGGTCAGAAGTATGTCCGGCGGGTTCGCGATGATCCGCTGGCGCTTCTCGTCCGACTCCTGACCCGTATAGCGGGCGAAGGTCACCGGTCCCTTGCCGTCCGGGTAGCCGTACTGAAGGAACTTCTCCAGCTCCCCGTACTGGCTGTTTGCCAGGGCATTCATCGGATACACGACGATGGCCTGTATCCCTCTACCGGGTCCACGCCTCAACACGTGATCCACCACCGGCACTATGTAGGCGAGGCTCTTGCCCGACCCCGTACCGGTGGTAAGGACATAGTTGTATCCGGCACGGGCGGTCCTGATCGCCTCGGCCTGATGGAGGTGTAGCCTGAGCTCTTTGCCCGGATCGTGAGGCCCCTTGCTAGCCCGGAACACGCGGGCGCACTCCTCGTGCAGGATCCCCTCCTCCACCAACTCGTCGACCGTTTCGCCGGCTTCAAAGGATGGGTTGAGTTGTATGAGAGGGTCGGGCCACAACAGGCCCTCGTCAAGACTACGCCTTACCTCTTCCTCGATGCGAGCGTCCTTGATCCGGATAAAGCTGTCCACATAAGACCCATAGTCTTGAACGAGGCGGTTGCGTAGCTCGAATACGTCCAAGAATTCCCCTCTTGTACCCTTTCCACCCTTTCGCGTACCGTCCAGTATACGTACTAGCCAAACTTCGGGCCAGCCGCGCCAACCCCAGAACGAGTGCCGAGACCTACCAGCTCCCGAGTCTTAGGTTAATTATCGGAATCAGGCGCTCGGATCTTTAGCCCTCGCCGCTATCGGCCAGTCGTCCCCGACCAGCGGAGATCGCCACGCCGCCACAAGATCATCCGGGGTAAAGGCAGCACCAAGCCCGCGATCCGCCTCCGGTTCGAAACCCGATCGGGAGACGCCCACGAGCCCCGTCTCCCCGTCGGCGCCTGGCACCCGGGAGACCTGGTTCCGAAGCTCCCCGAGATCCCCGCGGCCGAAGCGGCCCCTCTCCCGCCACTTGATGGAGCCACAGAAGCAGATCCTGCCGGGGCTCCTGTCCCGATCCGCCCCCACCAGGTCCACTGGAATTGACCCGGTACGGCGGACAGACCAGAGTTTCGGATATAGAGTCCGACGAAGGGAGTCCCAAAGGTGCCAGGATCGACACCACGCTATACACCGGAGTTCAGAGCGGAGG
>JACCZN010000086.1 GCA_013695915.1 Rubrobacter sp. | reverse complement strand
ACGGCCCTCGGGGAGCGGCTCGCGGCGGAGGGACACGAGGTGTTCGGGCTGCGCCGGAGCCCGGAAGGCCTGCCCTCTCCTATCGAGCCCGTCGCCGCCGACCTCTCCGGCGTCTCCTCTCTGCGCGAGGCCCTGCCGGGAGAGCTGGACCTGGTCTTCTACACTGCATCTCCCGGCTGCTCCACCGACGAGGCCTACGAGCTCGCCTACGTCAGAGGCCCCCGGAACCTGTTCGCGGCGCTCCGGGAGAGAGGGGAGAGCCCCCGCCGGGTGGTCTTTACCACCAGCACCGGCGTCTACGGGCAGTCGGACGGGGAGTGGGTGGACGAGACCTCGCCGACCGAGCCGCAGAGGTCCTCCGGCCGCCGGTTGCTCGAGGGCGAGCGAACGGTGCTCGGCGGCCCGTTCCCGGCGGTGGTGCTGCGGCTCGGCGGCATCTACGGCCCGGGCCGCACGCGGGCCATGGACCGGGCCCGCGAGGTACCTCCGGAGGACGAGCCCCCGGCGTACACGAACCGCATCCACCGCGACGACTGCGCCGGTGCCCTGCGGCACCTGGCCCTCCTCGAAGACGCCGAGCCGGTCTACCTCGGTGTGGACCACGAGCCGGCCGAGAGGAGGGTGGTCGCGGGGTGGCTCGCCGCCCGCCTGCCGGCCCCGGCCGGAGAAGAGTCCTCAGAAGAGGAGGCTGCACCCCGGGAGCCCGCGCCGCGGGCCCGCGGGCCGTTCCGCGGGGGCTCCGGCAAGCGGTGCAGCAACGCCCGGCTCGTCGCCTCGGGGTATACCTTCCGCTACCCGACCTTCCGGGAAGGCTTCGCGGCTCTGCTGCCCGAGGCGTAGAGGGCGAGGGGGCCGGACGCCCCCCCGGACCTCCCCAGCGTCAAAAAGCCGTTCTGCGGGCGCGAACCCGCTTGTTGCGCGGGGGTGGGGGTGAAAGTAAGATGCCTGCCATAGGGTGGACGCTCTGGGAGGGCGTCCGGGTAGCGTAAGGGAGGGAGAAGCGGGTGACCGAGCAGTTCGACGTCACGGGTCTAGACATAGGGGTCATCGTAGCGTACCTGATCTTGAGCCGTATCATCCCTCTGGTCCTGAGCGGTGTACGGAAGACCGAGACGGAAGACTACTTCCTCGGCGGCAGGAACTTCACTTGGCCCTTGATAGGGCTCTCGCTCGTAGCCACGAACATGTCCGGCGCGACCTTCGTGGGGCTCGCGGGTGCCGGCTACGCCCAGGGGATCTCGGTTTATGCCTACGAGTGGATGGCGGCCGTCATACTCGTGATCTTTATCTTCTTTATCCTCCCATTCTACCTGAAGTCCGGGGCGTACACGCTGCCGGAGTTCCTGTACATGCGCTTCGATGGCCGCTCGCGGCTCACCTTCTCGGGGTTCAACCTCTTCGCCAACATGTTCATCGACATGGCCGCCGCGCTGTATGCCGGGGGTATAGTCTTCCAGTTGCTGTTCCCGGCGGTCCCGCTGTGGGTCTCCATCACCGGTCTCGCGGTGCTGGCCGCAATCTACACGGTGTTCGGTGGTCTAGGGGCCGTGGTGATCAGCGACTCCATCCAGGCCACCGTGATCCTGGTCGGCGGGGCGGTGGTCTTCGTCCTGGTCTTCGGGGAGGCCGGGGGCTGGGAGGGCGTTACGGCCGCGGCTAGCGAGGAGCAGATGAGCCTCATATTACCCGCGGACAACGACGAGTTGCCGTGGCCGGGCCTCATCACCGGCGTGCTGGTCATCGGCATCTACTACTGGACCACGAACCAGCTTGTGGTCCAGCGTACCCTGGGGGCCAGGAACCTGGACCACGGGCGCTGGGGCTCGCTATTTGCGGGCTTTGTAAAGCTCTTGTTCCTGTTCCTTTTCATCCTGCCGGGGACCTTCGCGCTCGCGCTGTACCCGAGCCTCGATAACCCGGACCTCGTCTTCCCGACCCTGACGTTCGACCTGCTGCCCGTCGGGTTGCGGGGCGCGATGCTGGCGGCCCTGATCGCGGCTATAACCTCGACGGTGGACTCCATACTGAACTCGGCCTCGACGCTGGTGACGATGGACTTCGTGCGCACCTTCCGGCCGAATACCAGCCAGCAATCGCTGGTGAACATCGGGCGAATATCCACGGTAGGCGCCCTGCTGGTCGCGGTGGTCTGGGCCCCGACGATAGCCCAGTTCGACACGCTCTACAACTACCTGCAGTCCATACTCTCCTACACGGTGCCGCCGGTGGTCGCCACGTTCCTCTTCGGCATCATGTGGCGGCGCACGACGGGTACCGCGGCCTTCTCGACGCTCGTAGCCCTGATCCCGCTCGGGATCCTGCTGTTCGCGCTGAACGAGGTCCTGAACGTGTTCGGTGAACCGATACAGTTCCTGTATGCGGCGGGCATCTCCCTTGTGGTGAGCGTCGTTTTCCTGGTCG
>JACCZN010000056.1 GCA_013695915.1 Rubrobacter sp. | reverse complement strand
GGGGCGGCGCTTGACGGCTTCGAGGCCCTCCAGGACTTGAATGGAGCTGGCGTCGTAAGTGTTCTCGGAACTCTTGGAGACCGGGTTAGTCGTCAAAGAACCATACCCTCCTGGTATCGTAACCTGTGGAATCGGCAGCGCCTGTCGAACTGGTTTTTATCGAGTAGCTTTGCACCATACGATTGTAACACATCTTGTACTTTTTCCAAGCCCCCGTTCGGACGCTACACCGCTTAGATAAGCTGTTCCCGGGGCTCTACACGTCTCGCTTGCCGGAGGAGTCTGCGGGGCTCGAGATCTCCCCGCCGGAGATGCGTATGACGCGGGAGCGGCTGAGCAACTCCTCCTCGAAGTACTCCAGGTTGGTCGTGGAGATTACGGCCTGCGTGCTCTCCTGGAAGTACTCCGCAAGGTACTCCCGGCGGCGGCCGTCGAGCTCGCTCATCACGTCGTCGAAGAGCAGGACCGGGTCCTCGCCGGTGGCGTCCCGGACGTACTCCCGGGCGGCGAACTTCAGCGCCAGCGTGGCGAGCCGCTGCTGGCCCTGCGAACCGTAGGTCGTGAGGTCCATCCCGCCGAGCAGGAGCTCCAGGTCGTCCCGGTGAGGCCCGACGGAGGTGGTGCCACGCTCTACATCGGCGTCACGTGCCTCTGTGAGCGCCTCGCAGTAGCCTTCGAGGGGTGCGCTATAGGAATACCCCATCCCGGCCTTCTCGGAGCCGTACAGAGCCCTCATAGCGCTTCCGAAGAAGTCCCCGAGGGGCCCAACGGCTGCGGCACGGCCCTGGAGGACCCGGGTGCCGAGGTCGACGACCTTTGTATCCCAGGTCTGGAGGGTCTTGCCGGAGGAGAGCCCGTCCCTTATGCGGCGCAGGAGCTGGTTGCGCTGCTGCACGGCCCTTGCGTACTCGGCGACGGCCCGGGCGTAGGAGGGCCGGAGGGTCGATAGCAGCCCGTCGAGGTACTCCCGGCGGTCGGAGGGTGCGCCCTTGACGATACGGAGGTCGTCGGGGAAGAAGGTTACGGTCCGGACACCGGCCCCGCCGGCGGCGTAGGAGGATAGGGACTCCGCCGGGACGTCGTCCACGGTGAGCCGCTTCCTCTGGCCGGGGGCGTACCCGACGGCCACCGCCCTCTCGTCTCCCCGGGCACCGTCGCCGAGCACGACGCGCATCTCCGTCCGGGCGAACTCCGCCGGCCAGCGCACCACCTCGGACTCGGTGGAGGTCCGGGGCGTAGAACCGGTGGCGGCGAACGAGACAGCCTCCAGCAGGTTGGTCTTTCCCTGCGCGTTGTCGCCGACGATGACGTTCAGACCCGGCGAGAGCAGGACCGTTGCGTCGGCGTAGTTCCGGAAGTTCACGAGCCGGAGCGCCCGGATGTGGGGGCTCAACCTACCTCTACCCTCTCGGGACCTTCGTAGGTCTCGACCTCTATCACGTCCCCGGCTTCGAGCTTCCGGCCGCGGCGGGTCTCCATCTCGCCGTTCACGCTCACGTCCCCGGCCTGAACCAGGACCTTCGCCTCGCCGCCGGTGTCCACGAGGTCGGCGAGCTTGAGGGCCTGACCGAGGGTCGTGCCGGGTGGTATCCGCAACGCGCCTAGCCCTGCGAGGGGTCTCGCATCGGCATGATCAGGTACAGGAAGTCCGGCTCCTCCCCGCCGGTCTTCCCCTCGTCCTCGGTGCCGGGGACTATCAGGCCGGGCTTCAGCGGCTCGTTGAGCCGGAAGACCACGTTCTCCGCGTCGATGGCCGAGACGCCGTCGAGCAGGTAGCCGGGGTTGAAGGAGATCCTGAAGTCCTCCTCTCTGGTGGAGGTTGCGGGGAGCTTCTCGCGGGCCTCACCGACCTCGCCGTTGCGCACGAGGACCTCCACGGCACTGTTCGAGAACGCCAGGGTCACGGGCACGGGCGGCGTCTGGCGCTGGGCAAAGAGGTTCACCCGGCGCAGCGTCCCGATCAGGTTTTCCCGCGACACGGAGATCTCACGCTCGAAGCTCGTCGGCAGCAGGCGTCGGTACTCGGGGAAGTTGCCGTCTATGAGGCGGGTGCCGAGCACCTCGTCACCGATCCTGAAGAGCGCCTGGTTCTCCGAGAGCGCCACCTCCACGTTCTCCTCTTCCGAGCCGCCGAAGATGCGCCCGACCTCCTGCATGGCGCGGGCCGGGATGATCGCCTCTTTCGGCGGCGCGCCGTCGAAGGCGGTGGCTAGCTCCGTCTCCTTGATCGAGAGCCGGTAGGAGTCCGTCGTGACCATCCTGACCCGGGACTCCTCGAAGCTGATCAGGATCCCCGTCAACACCGGCCGCGTCTCGTCCCGGGAGTACGACCGCGAGACCTTCTCCACGGTGTCGACCAGCACCTCCCCGGCCATCGTGAAGGCACCTTCCGTATCGAAGGCCGGGAGCTGGGGGAAGTCCTCCGCCGCGTAGGCCCGGATGCGGTACTCGTTGTCCCTCGCGGAGAGCCTCACGGTCCCCTCGGACTTCTCGTACACCAGCGAGAGCTCGCCCTTCGGCAGCGAGCGCACGATGTCGTTGAAGATCCGGGCCGGTATGACGACCTTGCCTCCCTCCTCTACCTCCGCCGGTGAAGAGGTCTGGATCGAGAGCTCCATGTCCGTAGCCGAGAGCCGCACCACGCCCTCCCCCTCGACGGCCTCCAGGAGTATCCCGCCGAGCAACTGAATCGTCGACCGGGAAGAGACTCCCCGGGACGTCAGAGCCAGCTTTTTACTGAAGATATCCGTGTTACAAACAGCCCTCATAAACTCCTCCTCCTAGCCCTACTAGTACTATTTAAAACCTTAATTCATTATCGTAGTAGTAGTAGTAGTCCCTGTGGATATGTGGATAACTGACGAAAGTCACCTTACCTAAGCCGGAAACCTTTCAACACCCCTGTGGATAGATCTGTGGATAACTAAGGTTTTCCTGTGGACAAATTGTGGATAAGTCGCGAGTTATCCACAGCTCAGAGTTATCCACAAAATTATCCACAAAATTATCCACAGCTTTTACCCTTCTTATCCACAGCTTTATCCACAAGCCATATTCACTTTTGGAGATATAAACCCCCGAAAAGGATGTCTGATGTAAAAGTTATCCACAAAACGCGGAGGTTGTCCACAGGTTCTGTGGATAACCTCGGAAACCTGTGGATAAAAAACACGGGCTTATCCACAGCAGAGCGGGAGCCTGTGGATAGGCTGTGGATAACTTCGGGCATGTGAGGCGTATTTTTGTTGCAATCTACTTGCCCTGAGGGGGAGGGGTAAGAGGGGTTTTTAGAGGGAGTCTTCAGCGCTTGCTTTTGATGTGGTAGGTGATCTCGTGTATCTGGTTGAAGGCGTCCCGGTCCTTGTTGATTAGGTTGGCTATCTTTGCGGTGCCGTGCATGACGGTGGAGTGGTCGCGGCCGCCGAAGGCCTTACCGATCTTTGGCAGGGACTCGTCGGTGAGCTCGCGGCAGAGGTACATGGCCACCTGCCGGGGGTAGGCGAAGGGCCGGCTGCGGCTGGAGCCGACGAGGTCTGGCTTGGAGACGCCGAAGTAGCGGCAGACCTCGTGCTGTATCAGCTCTACCGGTATCTCGCGGTAGGCGGAGTCGGTGAGGATGTCCTTGAGCACCTCCTCGGCCAGAGAGACGCTCAGGGCGCGGCCGTAGAGCGAGGAGTAGGCGAGGATACGGACGAGTGCTCCTTCCAGCTCCCGGATGTTCGTGGAGACCTTGGAGGCGATAAAGGTCAGCACCTCGTCGTCGACCTCCAGGTTGTCGGCGATGGCCTTCTTGCGGAGTATGGCTATGCGAGTCTCGAGGTCCGGCGGCTGGATGTCGGTGACGAGGCCCCACTCGAAGCGGCTCACCAAGCGGTTCTCGAGGGTCTGGATGTATTTCGGGTGCCGGTCGGAGGCGATGATGATCTGCTTGTTCTCCTCGTAGAGGGCGTTGAAGGTGTGGAAGAACTCCTCCTGTATCCCCTCCTTCTTCTCCAGGAACTGGATGTCGTCTATGAGGAGGACGTCGTTCTCCCGGTAGCGCTTCTGGAAGTTGAGCGGGGCGTGCTCCCTGATGCTGTTGATGAAGTCGTTGGTGAACTGCTCGCAGGTCACGTACCGGACGACCATGCTAGGGTCCTGCTCCTCGACGTACTGGGCCACGGCCCGCAGGAGGTGCGTCTTACCGAGCCCGACTCCCCCGTAGATGAAGAGCGGGTTGTAGACGATGCCCGGCGTCTCGGCCACCGCGAGCGTAGCCGCGTGCGCGAAGCGGTTGCCGGCCCCGATCACGAAGGTGTCGAAGGTGTACTTTGCCTTGAGAGAGCGCGGGTTGCGGGCGTTGCGGACGGACTCGGCGCCCTCACCGGCGGTACCCGTCCCGTTACCCGGCTCCTCGCTGTCGGGCGACGACCCTCCGACGGTGACGACCAGGCTCGTCTCTTCCCTGTCGAGCACGGAGTCGAGAGCCTCCTCCAGAAGCGGCTTGAAACGGCTCTCTATGTACTCCTTGGCGAACGAGTTCGGTACCGAGACCACGAGTTGGTCTTCTTGTAGGTTCACTGGCTTGGTCCCCTCGAACCAGACCCGGAGCGAAGGGGCGTTGATGTGCTCCGATACCCGGTCCAGTACCTCCGTCCAGACCTCCTCCACTCTCCGGGGCATCATCTACTGCACCCACGTCCTGATAATTGCCTCCGCAAGGTCGCGCCCTAGAGGGCTGATCACGCGCTTCCCGGACTCGTGCCCGGAGAGCAGGCCGTGTTCTTCGAGGACGGAGAGGTCCCGGTAGGCGGTGCTGACGCTTATCTCTAGCTGCTCGGCTACGGTAGAGGGACCAATCTCTCCGTTCTCGAGGACTGTAAAGAGTACCTTCTCCTGCCGCTCGGAGATGTCCATCCTTGGCACGGCATCCGGGTACCTCCTCGGTGGTGCGGGCTCGTCCACGGTCTTCTCGAGCTCCTCGTGAGGCACGGAGATAGTGGTCACGGTGCCGCCGCCGATGTTGTCTTCGAGCGTGATCCTGCCCCCGACCTTCTCCACGGCGGCCCGGGCGATGCCGAGTCCCGCCCCGATACCCCGGATCTCACGGCACATCTCGCTGGTAGCACCACTGAAGCCGAACTCCAGAGCCCGCTGCTTGTCCTGTATGCCGGGGCCCTTGTCAGAGACCCGCACGATGTTGCCGTTGCTGAGTACGGAGACCACCACACCTTTGTAATCCGCATGAATCAGGTTCTCGATTACCTCGCCCACGGCCTCTGCCGGGACCTTCCCTCCACCCTCCTTGACCCGCTCCATGACGAGCCTGGAGAACTTCCTTGTCGCGGACCTCGGGTCGGAAGCCGCGCTCTCGGTGATCTCTGGCTCCCAGTCGCCCGAATACGCCGCGATCCTGACGCCGATACCGGCTTCCCCAACGGGCTCCTGTGTGCGCTGGCCGTAGATCATCCCCGGCTTGGGATTATACGTGCCCCCCACCACTACGCTATACCGTACAACGACAAAACAAGGATTTGCTGGTCATTCAAATGGTTATCCACAGAGTTTTCCACAAGCTGTGGAAAACTCTTGAAACGCTATCGAAAAACCAGCCCCGAGCGACGGGTTTGCGGTGTATTTCCGGAACTGAAACACCGCGGACCCTATAGAATATATGGGAAATAAACAGCATTTTGCACCACTTTTCTCTCTAGAAGCACCAGGAGCGCTGTTCTGGATGGCTCCGTCTCCCGGGCTCTATGATGCGCTGGAGGGTGGAGGTCATCTCAGATATACTCTGCAAGCTCGTTTGGCAGTTACTTCAAGGTATTTACACCCCGAAAAGGAGTAGTGTTATGAAGCGTACTTACCAGCCGAACCGTCGCAAGAGGGCCAAGACGCACGGTTTCCGCAAGCGGATGAGCACGGTCGGCGGTCGGCGGGTGATAGCCTCGCGGCGGCGCCAGGGGCGCAAGAAGCTGGCTGTCTGAGTAGTTGCCGGGCCGCAAGAACAGGCGCCTTACGGGCTCGCCCGAGTTCGAGAGGGTCTACCGCCAGGGTACAGCGGTCCGGGGCAAGCTCCTCTCCGTGCACGCGTTTGCGAACGATACCGGGGCTCCCAGGCTGGGGCTCTCCGTGTCGAGGAAGGTGGGCACGGCGGTGACGCGCAACATGGTAAAGCGGCGGCTGCGGGAGATCTTCAACTCGACGATTTCCGAGACGGAGGACGGGGTCGACTTCGTAGTCTCCGCGCGTCCCAGGGCCGCTGATGCCTCCTACGAAGATCTCCGGTCGGAGTTCCGGCGCGCTCTGGAGAAGCTGGGCCGTTTCGAGCGGCCGGAAGAAGCCTAGAGGGCGGCCGGGTAACTCTTGCCCCGGCGAGTTGGTGTGGGCTTGATCCGAACTTATCAGAGGTTCGTCTCGCCCCTGTTACCCGAGTCATGCCGTTTTACTCCGAGCTGTTCGCAGTATACGCTGGAGGCTATTCGGAAGTACGGGCTTTTGAGGGGTGGTTGTATGGGGACTTGGCGTATAATGCGGTGCCATCCCTTCTCCAGAGGAGGGTCGGACCCGGTAAGATGAGAAGGATCGCATGATAGATTTTATCGGGCGGCTCTTCTCGCCCATCGTAGACTTGCTGGGTTGGGTACTGAAGCTCTTCCACTACGACGTCGGCACCCCGTGGTGGGTCTCGATCGTGCTGCTCACGGTGGTAGTCCGTACCCTAATGCTCCCTCTCACCATAAAACAGGTACGGAGCATGCGGGGCATGCAGGAGCTGAAGCCGGAGCTGGACAAGATCCGGTCCAAGTACAAGGGCAACCGCCAGAGGCAACAGCAGGAGCAGATGAACCTCTACAAGGAGCGGGGTATCAACCCGCTGGGAGGCTGCCTCCCCCTGCTGGTGCAGATGCCCATCTTTATCGGGATCTTCTACGTCATCCGGGACCTCGGGGGTTTCAGCGGCGCCCTGGGTGGAGGCGGAGCCACGGAGGCGAGCGAACCGAGCTTTACGGAGGGCGGTATCCTGTGGTTCTCCGACCTCTCGAGCGCGGACTCGACCCTGCTCCTGCCAATCCTCGCGGCCGTGACCATGCTGGCCTCGATGGAGGTCACGAACAAGGTCATGGAGCCCCAGCAGCGCTGGTTGATGCGCGCCCTCCCCGTCGGCTTCGCGTTCTTCACGTACTGGTTCCCCGCCGGCATGTTCGTGTACTGGATCACCTCCAACGTCGTCACCCTGGGCCAGAACTACGTTATCTACAACTTCGGACCGGGCCGTCGGCCGGACCCCGCGCCGTCGGGCTCCAGCGGTAAGTCCTCGAGACCGGAGAAGGCCACCAGCGGAAAGAAAGGCGACCCCGCGGTCTCCTCCAACGGTCACGGGACGGCGGAGCAGAACGGCGACCGCGAGCTGGTAGAGAGTTCCGGGAACAGCAAAGCGAGAGCCAAGAGAAAGAGAAGAAAGAAAAAGAAATGAGCGAGAGACGAGAGTTCAACGCAGCAACGGTGGAGGAAGCCGTGAAGAAGGCTTCCGGCGCCCTGGGTACCGAGACAGAGCAACTCTCTTACGAAACCATCGACACGGGCAGTACGGGGTTTCTAGGCATCGGAGCCCGGGACGCCAGGATAGTGGTCGAGACCCGGCAGGCAGAGAGCGATAGCTCCCGGCCACAGCCGGATACGCCCGCGGTGGCCGATGACTCGCAACAGGAAGCAGAGCACGACATCGAGGAACCTGCCGGGCCTACATCAACCCAGACTGCCCCTATGGAGAGCGAGCCTGTCGAGATCACCCCATCTCCAGAGAGCCCATCTCCAGAGAGCCCATCTCCAGAGAGCCCGGCGGCGGAGGCTCCCCCCGACCTGCTAGAGGAGGTGGAGGCCTTCGCTGCAGAGACCCTGAACTCCATGGGCTTCGGTGGCGAGGCGAAGGTAAGCGACTCGGGAGAGGTCATAGCCGTAGATATAGTCTCTGAGGATACCGGCCTCCTTATAGGTCAGAAGGGCGAGACGATAGATGCCTTCCAGTACCTGCTCAACGTCGCGGTCTACAAGCACAGGCCTTTTGTAAAGAAGGTGATCGTCGACGCCGAGGGCTACCGCCAGCGGCGCGTCGAAGCCGTTCAGGGTATGGCACACCGCGCCGCCCGCCGCGCCGTCCGCGAGCGGCAGCCCGTGGAGCTGCCGCCTATGAGCTCCTCCGAACGCCGGGCGGTACACTCCTACCTCAAAGAGGACCCGAAGGTCGAAACGGCCAGCGGGGGGTCGGACGAGAACCGCCGGGTGACCATCACCCCCCTCTAGACGCCCCACCTCCTCCATGAAGTTTCACGTGAAACACTTGTTTGAGACAAAAGTATGCCTTTGCAAACATTTGTCGCAGTGCGGGACGTGCACGGCGCGTACTTTGAGTTTCACGTGAAACAGACGCCTCGCTCGGAGATGTTCCGGCAGATAGAGCAGCAATCGGAGAGCTGGGGGGTCTCTCTCGACGAGGGACAGATCGGCGCTCTGCTGGACTACGCCGAGGTGATGAGTGCCTACGAGCTTGCGAACGTGGTGGGCACCCGCGATGTGGGGGCGCTCGTGCGGGATCACATACTAGATTCGCTGAGTTGCAGGCTCTTCGCCTCTGTGCGGGATGCGGGCAGGATCGTGGACGTGGGAGCCGGCGCGGGTCTGCCGGGCATACCGCTGGCGATCACCGCATCCGCGTCCAGCGTCGTGCTCCTCGAAGCAACGGGAAAGAAGGCCAGGTTCCTCGAGCACGCTGTCTCGAGGCTCGGGATAGAGAACGTGCGGGTGGCGAACGGCAGGGTCGAGGAGTACGCACACCAGAGTGGGTATCGGGAGAGCTTCGACCTCGCCACGGCGAGAGCTCTGGCCGCGCTGCCCGTCGTAGTGGAATACCTCGCGCCGTTACTGCGTATTGGAGGGTATGGGATCGCGATGAAGGCCGGGCTCCCGGAGGATGAAGTAGGAGCAGGAAAAGTAGCTGCCCGCGCGGTGGGGGCCCGTATCTCCAATGTTCTGGAAGTGCCGTTCCAGGTGGAAGAGAAAGAGCGCCGGTTGGTGATAGTGGAGAAGATGCGCCACACGCCGGCAAGCTTTCCGCGGGCCGTAGGACTACCGAAAAAGAAGCCGTTGGGGACGGATGTCTAGGAAAAGCTGCGGGTGGTAGTGCTAAGATTCGCGCAATGACCCGCATCGTGGCTATAGTCAACCAGAAGGGCGGGGTAGGTAAGAGCACTACCGCGATCAACCTTGCCGCCTATCTGGCTAGCGGGGGGGAGCGGATCCTGATCGCCGACATGGACGCTCAGGCCAACGCTACCAGCGGGCTCGGCGCAACCGCCGGCGACGGGGGATGCATGTACGACGTGCTCCTGGAGGGTCGTCCTGTAGAGGGCGTGGCGGTGCCGACCACGGTAGAGGGGCTCCATGTGGCGCCCGCTACCATCAACCTGGTCGGTGCGGAGGTGGAGCTCGTCTCCGCTCTGGCCCGGGAGTACAAGCTCAAGCGCGCCCTGGAGAAGCTTCCGCCGGGGCTGTACGATCGGGTTCTGCTCGATTGCCCGCCTTCGCTGGACCTGCTCACGCTCAACGCCCTCACGGCGGCGGACGAGGTGCTGATACCCATACAGTGCGAGTACTATGCTCTGGAGGGCCTTACGCAGTTGATGCGCAGCATCCGCATGGTGCGGGAAGAGCTGAACCCGGACCTCAAGATCGGGGGCGTGCTGCTGACCATGTTCGACGTGCGGACGAACCTCGCGCACCAGGTGGCGGACGAAGTGCGGGCATTCTTCGGCGAGCGCGTCTTCCAGACCACGATACCGCGCAACGTCCGGCTCAGCGAGGCACCGAGCTACGGGATGCCGGTCGCCCTGTACGCGCCGAACAGCAGCGGCGCGGAGGCGTACGCCGCCGTCGCCGACGAGGTACTGAGCCGTGGGTAGGCGGGGCCTGGGACGCGGGCTGTCCGCGCTCATAGCGACCGGCGAGAGCGTTGGGGGGCTGCGCTTCGAGGAGTTGCCGACCTCGGCGATCAGGTCGAACGTACACCAGCCGCGCCGGGAGTTCCCGGAGTCGAGCATCAAGGAGCTTGCGGCCTCGATCAGAGAGGTCGGCATCCTGCAGCCGCTGGTCATACGTTCGACGGAGGGCGGCTTCGAGCTCATAGCCGGAGAGCGGCGGCTGCGAGCGGCCAGGGAGGCAGGCCTCGACCGGGTGCCCGTACTGATCCGGCAGGCCCAGGAAGGCGAGTCCATGGAGCTCGCGCTCGTGGAGAACCTCCAGCGTGAAGACCTGAACCCCCTGGAGACCGCCGCCGCCTACCAGGCGCTCATGGATAGCTTCGGCCTCTCCAGAGAGCAGCTCGCGCTTCGCCTCGGCAAGAGCCGGGCCGCGGTCACCAACACGCTGCGCCTCTCTCAGCTTCCGGACTCTGTAAAAGACCTGCTCCTGGAAGGCAGCCTCTCCGAGGGACACGCCAGGGCTCTGTTGGCGTTGGGCGAGGAGGACCAGATGCTCTCCGTTGCGGGCAGGATCCAGGAAGGCGGGCTCTCCGTGCGCCGGACGGAGGAGCTCGTGAGGAGAGAGTTGGAGGAGCCCGTGGCTACGACCACCGAACGTGCGAACGACACAGCCTCCGACAGGTTCATTGACGAGGCCGAGCAGATACAGAGCTCTGTGGAGCTGCCGACCAAGATACGGGCTACCGGGAGAGGTGGAAAGGTAGAGATAAGGTTCCGCGGCCCGGAGGAACTGCAGGCCCTGATAAGCTTCCTGACTGCGAGGGAGCAATGACCCACACTTCCGTCACAGTTGGCGCTTTTGCAACCAGCGCAGAAGCCAGAGTACTGCTGTAAGTTTTGTTACTAAAAGCATGCAAAAACTAATACAAAGCTCTGATGCTGCTATAGTGGCGCGTGGATATTTTTCCGTGGGAGGGTCTTGTGGGGGTAAAGTCTGCAGGGCTCTGTGCCGATAACCGTTTCGCGACGTTGGTATCTTTCCAGGAGGGGGCTCATGAAGATGAGGGGTAAGGTTGCAGTGGCAGCGGGTGTGCTGCTCTCGGTGTCGCTAATGGCGGGGGTCGCCGGGGCGGAGTCCGAAGAGGAGCCGCCGGGCTCCTCACAGCAGGTAGTTTCGCAGGAGCAGCAGGGCGTCCAGGAGGTTCAGGTGCAAGAGGCGCGTTCGGACGCTGCGCTACAAGAGGCGCAGGAGGCTCGTCCAGACGCTGCGCCGGAGAGTGAGGGAGGACCGGCCCCGGAAGGTGTAGAGGAGCCCCGGCAGGAGGCTGAGGCCCAGGGCTCGGATCGGGAGCCTGGAGAAGAACCCCGTGCCCCGGAGGACGTTGAGCCTGCACAAGGAGACGGGCCTGTAGGGGAGCCGGGGGATCCGGCGGATAGCCCGGAGGAGTCAGCGGGGCCGGGCGATAGAGGTGCATCGGATGCGGCCACGGGCGCCGCCACGGAACGGGTGGAGCAGCGGGCTCGGGCTGGTAGAGGCTCGGGAGAGCAGTCGCTACAGCGCTCGAGTTCGGGAAGCTTCTCCGATGCAGGGTCCGGCATACCACCGGACCGGGCGGCGGAGATAGAGGCCCGGATCCAGGATCTCGTCCAGCAGGTACAGGAGATGAGGGAGGAGGCCGAGGCCCGGCGGCAGGACGCCAGCGAGCCTCGGGAGCGCCCGGCGAACCAGGGTGGCGGCCAGAGCGAAGGAGCCAGCGGCGCGGAGTCGCGGCCCGCACCGTCTCCGGCCACGAACGGCCCGGCTCCTGGGCGTGGCGACGGCCCGGGCGCCGGAGCCGCGGAGCAGCGCGAGCGTGCTGGAGGAGCGGAACGCGGGGAGAGGCCCGGCAGTTCCGGCGGCCGCGCGGCTCCTGCCGACGCGGAGGCCGAGGCCCGGTTGCGGGAGCTGCAGGCGGAGGCCCGGGCCGGGGAGCTTCCTCAGCCCGCCACCGGTGGCAGCTCCGCCGACCGGCAGCGGGAGCTCGGTATCGCGCGGGACCGGATAGTGTCCCGCCCGGTAGACGAGATACCGCTCAGGGAGTACGAGGAACTCTACAAGGAGGCCGCAGAGGAGTACGGGTTCGAGGAGGATTGGTACATCCTCGCCGCGGTCGGGAAGGTGGAGTCAGATCACGGCCAGAACCTGGGGCCCTCCAGCGCGGGGGCTCTCGGCCCGATGCAGTTCATGCCTTCTACCTGGGAAGAGTTCGCCGTGGACGGTAACGGCGACGGGACAAAGAACATAATGGACCCCGAGGACGCCATACCGGCCGCCGCCAGATACCTCTCCGAGAGCGGCGCACCCGAAGACTGGTACGCGGCTCTCTTTACCTACAACCGTGCAGACTGGTACGTCAAGAAAGTGCTGGGCGTGGCCGAGGGTTACCGGCAACTGGCCGAGGATGACTCGGTAGGACCCTACAACAGGATCTCCTCAAACCGGTAGAGCTCCTCCAGCAGGGCTGTTACGTCGGTCCTGCTCTGCAGGTTCGTTTCTGTCCGGGCTGGCCGGGGGAGAAGCGGGATCCTAACAGCCCGTCCCCGGCCGTGCTAAAAAGGTCCCTGAATGGGCGTTTCGGGAGACGGTTTCCGGAGGTGGTTCTGTGCAGGAGTCTAGGTCGGAGATGTTCCGCAAGCTGCTGGAGAGGGACCGGGAGAACCCGATGGTCCTCTACTCTTTGGGCAGCGAGCTCTTCAAGGAGGGTAATTACCCGGAGGCCCGCGAGCACCTCGAGAGAGCGGTCAGGAACAAGCCCGACTACTCCGTGGCCTACAGGAGCCTCGGCCGCACGCTCTTCGAGCTACAGGAGGACGCCGAGTCCCGGCGGGTCTTCTCCGAGGGGCGGCAGGTCGCCGAGAGCAACGGCGACCTCCAGACCGTGAAGGAGATAGACGTGTTCGTGAACCGCCTCGACAAGCGCGCGGAGAAGAGTGCCGGTCCCGGCGAGTAGAGGGCGCGGATTTACCCACCGCCGGCGGGTGCCGGGCCGGGCGTCTGCTAACATCCCGGGTGTTGGAAGCTACGGTAACCATCCTGGTCGACTACGAGAGCGAGCTGGCGCGCCGGGTGGCGGGAGACATCTGGTCCGGCCTCTCCCGCGCGGCGCTCGGCGGCGGAGCCGGGCACGCCAGGATCACGGCCTCCTGGGATAGCCTCCGCGAGCCCCAGGGCCTCGATAGCTCCGGAGGACCTTCCGTGCGGATCTTCGTGGTGGAGCAGGGCCTCCCGGAGGCCATCGATGCGGTAGTAGCTCCCGAGCTCGGCTCCTCTCTCCTTTATGGAGTGGTAGTAGCGGTGCCCGAGGCTGCCAGCCCGCTCTCCGGTCCTCTGCTCTATCAGGGCGTGGAGCGGTTGACGGCCGGCGGCGTAAGGGTCGGAGCGGTCGAGCCCGCCGTTCTTCACGCCGTGCCGCAGGAGTGCGAGTCCTATGCGCAGCGGCTCATCGAACGTCTCAGGAGCCTTCAGGGGCGGAGATAAGACCGCTTGGCTAGCGGACCCTTCGCCGCCCTCGCGGTAACGGCGGTCTGTGCCGTCCTGGCGTACGCGCTCGGAGCCGTGGGCGCCAGCGGGGCGCTCGGTGGCTTCGTGGTCGGCGTCCTGATCTACGTTTCTCTCGGGCCGGGCGGGTTCGCGGTGCTCGCGCTGTTCGTCGCCGCCGGCTCCGCCCTTACCCGCCTGGGGTACAGCTTGAAGGAGCGCCGCGGGGCAGCCGAGGGCCGCGGCGGCCGGCGGGGAGCCCGGAACACCCTGGCGAACGGCGGTGTGGCGGTAGTCTGCGCCCTGCTCGCCGCGCTCACCCCGTACCCTGCGGCTTTCGCCGCGGCGTTCGTCGCCGCTCTCGGCGCGGCCTTCGCCGACACCGCCGAGTCCGAGGTCGGCCAGCTCGCCCGCCGCCCGCCGCGCCTCATCACCAGCCTCAAGGCCGTGTCTGCGGGCACGGACGGCGCGGTCTCCCTGCCGGGAACGCTCGCCGGTGCCGCCGCGGCCGGGCTCACCGCCGCGCTCGGTTACGCTGTGGGGCTCCTCGGGACCGCGGGGGGTGTGCTGCTCGTTGGGGTTGCGGCCTTTCTGGGGACCGTGGTAGATAGCCTCCTCGGGGCGCTCGCTCCCCGGCTCGGCAACGAGCTAACGAACGTACTCTGCACGCTGGCTGCGGCGCTCGTCGTTCTGGTCGTGGCTATGTCCGTAATGTTAGACTGAAGCGCATGCGAGCCGAGATCCCGAACACCCAGATCCCCGGTCGCCGACTATAGGGCTCCGCGCTCCCGCGCGCTCTACCCAGCCCCCGCCTCTAACCCGGAATCAGCAGGGCTTTCGGAACCTCGGAAGGAGACACAGTGACAGACAGAGTGAGCGAGGCGTCCCGCCGCAGAGGCTACGACCCGGCTGCCATGGAGGGCCGTTGGCAGGAGCAGTGGGCGGAGAGTGGTCTCTACAAGACCGACGAGGACCTTCGGAAGCCCAAGCACTACGCGCTCACCATGCTCCCGTACCCGAGCGGGGACCTCCACGTCGGTCACTGGTACGCCATGACGCCCTCGGACACCCGGGCGCGCTTCATGCGGATGCAGGGCTACCGGGTCTTCTTCCCGATAGGCTTCGACGCCTTCGGTCTCCCGGCGGAGAACGCCGCGATAAGGAACGGCATCCACCCCCGCAAGTGGACGCTCTCCAACATAGAGAGGATGCGGGGCCAGCTCAAGTCCATGGGGGCGATGTTCGACTTCGACGCCGAGGTCGTCACCTGCGAGCCGGAGTACTACAAGTGGAACCAGTGGTTCTTCCTGAAGTTCTTCGAGAAAGGGCTCGCCTACCGGGACGAGGCTCCGGTCGACTGGTGCCCCTCGTGTAACACCACCCTCGCCCGCGAGCAGGTAGTTGGCCTCGACCGCCGGTGCGAGCGGTGCGGCACGCCGGTCATAAAAAAGAACCTCGCCCAGTGGCTCTTCAAGATCACGTACTACGCCGAGGAGCTCCTGGACTTCTCCGGCATCGACTGGCCCGAGCGCGTAAAGACGCTCCAGACCAACTGGATCGGGCGCTCCGAGGGCGCCGAGGCCGTGTTCGACATCGAGGGCTACGGACCCGTGGAGGTCTTTACCACCCGCCCCGACACCCTCTTCGGGGCGACGTTCTTCGTGCTGGCCCCCGAGCACCCGGCGGTCGAGAGGACGACCACGCCCGACAGAGAGGCCGAGGTACGCGAGTACGTCGAGAGCGCGGGGAAGATGAGCGAGATCGACCGCACCGACGTCACCCGCCGCAAGACCGGCGTCGCCACCGGCGCGTACGCCACGAACCCGGTGAACGGCGAGCGGGTGCCGGTCTACGTCGCCGACTACGTCCTCATGGCCTACGGCACGGGAGCCATCATGGCGGTCCCGGCCCACGACGAGCGGGACTTCGAGTTCGCAAAGCAGTTCGGGATAGAGATCCGGACGGTCATAGCCCCACCCGGCTGGGATGGCGGCGAGCTCGCGGAGGCCTACCCCGGCGAAGGGACGATGGTCAACTCGGGCGGCTTCGACGGGCTCTCGGCCGAGGAGGGTAAGGAGAGGGTTACGGGCTGGCTCGAGGAGCGGGGCACGGGCCACGCGGCGGTCACCTACCGTCTGCGGGACTGGCTGATCTCGCGCCAAAGGTACTGGGGCACCCCGATCCCGATAGTCCACTGTGCCGCCTGCGGCACGGTACCCGTCCCGGAGGAGGACCTCCCGGTGCGGCTCCCCGAAGACGCGGAGTTCGCCCCCACGGGTGAGTCGCCCCTGAAGCGTGACGAAGGCTTCCTGTACACGACCTGCCCCCGCTGCGGCGGTCCCGCAGAGCGTGAGACGGACACGATGGACACCTTCATGGACTCCTCGTGGTACCAGTACCGTTATCTCTCCCCGCACTACGACGATGGACCGTTCGATCCGGCGGAAGGCGAGAAGTGGCTGCCCGTGGACCAGTACACCGGCGGCATAGAGCACGCCGTGATGCACTTGCTCTACACCCGGTTCTTCACCAAGGTGATGCGGGACCTGGGCCTCGTGGACTTCGACGAGCCGATGGTCCGGCTCTTCAACCAGGGCATCATCCTCGGCGAGGACGCGGAGAAGATGTCAAAGAGCCGGGGCAACGTGGTGAACCCGCAGGAGTTCGTGGACCGCTACGGCTCGGACGCCCTGCGGTGCTTCCTGATGTTTATCGGGCCGTGGGACCAGGGCGGCCCCTGGGACGGGAGCGGCATCGGGGGCGTAGCGCGCTTCCTCCGGCGGGCGCTCTCGCTCGTGGCCGGGGGGGACCCCTCCGGGGGGCAGGCGAACCCCGATGACCTCGAACGCCGCACCGCGCGGACGGCCAGAAAGGTCACCGGTGATCTCCGGGCGTTCCGCTTCAACACGACCCTCGCTACGCTCATGGAGCACACGAACTACCTGCTCGCGGTAAAGAGCGAGGTGGGCGAGGCTCGCTGGGCCGAGGCGATGAACGTCTTCGTGCGGCTCCTCGCCCCGTTCGCCCCGCACCACGCGGAGGAGATGTGGACCCTCATGGGCGAGAAGTTCTCCGTACACGAGAGGGACTGGCCCGAGTGGGACGAGAGCCTTATACAGGAAGAGGAGATCACGCTGATCGTGCAGGTCAACGGCAAGCTCCGGGACCGCGTGACCGCCCCGGCCGACATCTCGGAGGAGGCGGCCAAGGAGCTCGCGCTCGCGAGCGAGAAGGTGCAGCCCCACGTCGGGGAAGGGGAGATCAAGAAGGTCGTCTATGTCCCGGGCCGGCTGGTCAACATGGTCGTGGCCTAGAGCCTTCCTTTACCGGCAAGACCGCTCTGTTTCACGGGAAACGGAGCCTACGCACCCCGCCGGGTGGATCTAGTACATCCGGCCTCCGGGCGGGACCCGGGTGTCGGGGGAGAGGAGAACTACCTCCCCGGCTTCGTCTGGGACTCCGAGGACGAGCACCTCGCTCACGAAGCCCGCGATGCGCTTCGGCGGGAAGTTCGTTACCGCCACCACCTGCCTGCCGGGGAGGTCTTCTGGGGTGTAGTGGGCCGTGATCTGGGCGCTCGTCTGCTTCCTGCCGAGCTCTGGTCCGAAGTCCACCACGAGCTTCACGGAAGGTTTGCGGGCCTCCGGGAACGGCTCGGCCTCGGCGATGGTGCCGACCCGGATCTCCACCTTCTCGAAATCGCCCCAGCTTATCTCCGCCACTTCGGCTCCTCTCCGTCGTTCGGAAGGCGTGGTGGAAAAGGTATCATAGGAAGATGGCCGCTCGGGAAGGACAGGGTTGCAGGTAACGGCGAGGGTGGACTACGCGCTGCGGGCTATGGTCGAGATCTCAGCCCGTCACCGGATCGGGGAACCGGCTGTGAAGGGCCTGAGTATCTCCGAGGCTCAGGGGATACCGAAGAAGTTCATGGAGAACATCCTGCTCGACCTCAAGCACGACGGTCTGGTCCGGACACAGCGGGGGGCAGGGGGCGGCTACAAGCTGGCGCGCCCGGCGGGCGAGATCTCACTGGCGGACGTGATACGGGCCGTCGAGGGGCCCCTGGCGAACGTGCGGGGTGAGTGGCCCGAGGAGGTCAGCTACGAAGGTGCCGCCGAGTCTCTCTACGAGGTCTGGATCGCCGTGCGGGCCAGCATGCGCTCCGTGCTGGAGAGCGTGACCCTGGAGGACGTGGCCCGGGGGGAGCTACCCGAATCCGTAATCGAGCTGACGCGGGACCAGGCGGCCTGGCGGCACCACTGACCCAGCCCGAACCTGTGGAGCAGGTCCGGGGCTCTAGCCGAAGACCTTGCTGTGCTCTGTCACGACGTGTACCGACGTACCCCGCCGCAGGCCGAGCTCGGAGGCAGCCTCGCGGGTGACCTGCGCCCAGAGGTCCTCGCCGCTCGCCAGCCGCAGGTGTACCCGGACCTCGAAGCCGAGGTGCAGGAGGTCCTCCACCCGGGCGCCGGTGGTCTCGCCGTCGGGCTCCAGCCGGATGCGGAGGTCGTGCGGCCGCACGTAGGCCTCTCCGAGGCGGGTGACCGGCCCGACGAAGCCCATGACGAACTCCGTAGCCGGGTTCTCGTAGACCTCCTGCGGCGGGCCGATCTGCTCTATATCACCCTGGTTCATCACCACGATCTCGGTCGCGACCTCCATCGCCTCCTCCTGGTCGTGGGTGACCAGGACGGTCGTTACGTCCATCTCCTGGTGCAGCCTCCTGAGCCACGCCCGGAGCTCCTTGCGCACTGTGGCGTCCAGAGCACCGAAAGGCTCGTCGAGCAGGAGGACCTCGGGCTGTATGGCGAGGGCCCGGGCCAGCGCCATCCGCTGGCGCTGGCCGCCGGAGAGCTGCGTCGGGTAGCGGTGGGAGAAGCCCGAGAGCTGTACCAGCTCCAGCAGCTCGCTCACCCTCTTGTCTATCTCGGTCTTCGGGCGCTTGCGGATCTTCAGGCCGAAGGCAACGTTGTCGTAGACGGTCATGTGCTTGAAGGCTGCGTAGTGTTGGAAGACGAAGCCGACCCCGCGCTTCTGGGGCGGCAGGCCGGTCTTCTTCTCGCCGGAGATGATCACCTCCCCCGAGTCGGGCTCCTCGAGGCCCGCTATCACCCGCAACAGGGTGGACTTGCCGCTCCCGCTCGGCCCGAGGAGCGCGGTCAGGGAGCCGGAGGGTATATCGAGCGACACGTCCCCGAGCGCCGTGAAGTCCGCGAATTTCTTGGACACATTGTGAACGGTTATTCCCATTATGCTTTCTCCTCCCGGTTAAAGAAGTTCATGGCGAAGAGGGTCCCGAGGGCCAGCAGGGCCAGCACGACCGACGCAGCGTACGCCCCGGTCAGGTCGAACGCCAGGAAGCGGTCCTCGACATGGAGGGTCAGGGTCTCGGTGCGGCCGATGATCCTGCCGGAGACGACCGCGACCGCCCCGAACTCCCCGAGCGCCCGGGCAGTGGTCAGGACCACCCCGTAGGTCAGACCGTGCCGGATCGAGGGCAGGGTGATGAGCCAGAAGGTCTGCCAGGGGGAGGCTCCCAGGGTGGAGGAAGCCTGCTCCTGCTCGATGCCGACCTCCCTGAGGACCGGCGCCACCTCCCGCACCACGAACGGCAGGGAGGCGAAGATGGTGGCGAGGATGATGCCGGGGATGGAGAAGATGATCAGGATCCCCCGTTCGGCCAACCAGCCCCCGAACCACCCTCCGCTGCCGTAGACCAGGATCAGGGCCAGCCCGATTATCACCGGCGAGACCGCGAGCGGGAGGTCCGTGAGGGCTCCGAGTATCCTCTTGCCCGGGAAGCGGTGACGGACCAGCACGATGGCGCACAAGACCCCGAAGACCGTGTTAGCCGCCACCGCGACCCCGGCGGCGATCAGGGTCAGGTAGAAGGCGCTGACCGCGTCCGGCTCGGTCACCGAGCTCCAGAAAGTCCCCAGGCCGTCGCTGAAGGTGAACCAGAAGATAGAGGCCACCGGCAGGATTATCAGGAAGCCCAGGTACCCGAGCGCCAGGGTCCTGAGGGTCAGCCTAGTCTTCATGGCGGGTCCACCGGTCCTGCAGGAAGTTCAGCCCGATCAGGGCCAGCAGAGAGAACGCCAGGAGCACCACGGAGACCGCGGCGGCGGCGGGTATGTCCCCGCCCTCGATCTGGCCGAAGATGTACACCGAGGCCACCTGAGTCTCGAAGGCGATGTTGCCCGTGATCAGGACCACCGCCCCGAACTCCCCGATAGAACGGGCGAAGGTGAGCCCGGACCCGCCGAGGATCGCCGGCATGAGGCTCGGCAGGATGACCCTGAGGAAGATCGTGAGCGGCCCCGCGCCCAGCGAGGCCGCGGCCTCCTCGGACTCCCGGTCAAGCTCCATAAGTACCGGCTGCACCGCCCGCACCACGAACGGTAGCGAGACGAACAGGAGCGCGACCACCACCGCCACCGGCGAGTACGCCACGTCTATCCCTACCGGGCTCCCCGGCCCGTAGAGGACCAGGAGCGTCAGGCCCGCCACGATGGTCGGCAGGGCGAAGGGCAGGTCTATGACCGAGTTGACGAAGCCCTGACCCCAGAACGAGTCCCTTACGAGGACCCAGGCGATCAGGGTTCCCGCGACCGCGTTTATCAGCACCACCACGAGCGCCGCCCCGAAGGTGAGCCGGAGCGCCGCCAGTGCCTCGGGCGAGCTGATAGCCTGCCAGAAGGCCGCGACACCCCCCTCCGTCGAGGTCCAGACTACCGCCGAGAGCGGTATTAGTACGAGGAGGCTCAGGTACATGAGCACGACCCCGCGCCCCAGGGCGTTGCGGCCGAACGCTCCTCTACCGGCCCCCGGTATCCGGGAGGCCTGTCCGGAGCCCCGCGCGCTCACCCGCCGGTCCCTCTCTCCTCGACGACCCCGGTGACGGACCCTTCCGAACCGAAGAACTCCTCGTCTACCGTCTCCCAGCCGCCGTAGTCCTCGATGGTGAAGAGGCCGGGAGGTTCGCGGTAGCCGAACTCGTCGCGGACCTCCGGCACCACGGGGCGATAGCCCTTCTCCCCGAAGATGCGCTGGGCCTCTGGGGAGAGCAGGTACTCCAGGAAGTCCTCGGCCTCCCGGGGGTTTTCGCTGGTCTCGACCACGGCGTACGGGTTCTCTATGAGGATGGTCTCCTCGGGGACGATGTACTCGAGGTCGTAGCCGAGCTGCTGGGCCTGTATAACTTCGTTCTCGTAGGCGAGCATCGCGTCCCCCCTGCCAATGATAAAGGTCTGCATGGCCTCCCGCGCGCTCTTGTCCTGCACCGAGATGTTCTCCAGCAGGTCGCCGATGTACCCGAGCGCCGCCTCCTCGGAGTGCCCGCGCGCCCGCTGGGCCCCGTAAGCGGCCATGAAGTTCCACTTCGCTCCGCCGGAGGTGGAGGGGCTCGGCGTGATCACGTCTACCCCAGGCTCGGTGAGGTCGTCCCAGTCCTCTACATCCTTCGGGTTGCCCTCGCGCACGGCTATCACCACGACCGAGTCTGTTACCATCCCCCGGTACTCGTCCTCGTTCCAGTCCTCGGCGACGGCACCACCCTCCACCAGCCGGGTCATGTCGGGCTCCAGCGAGAAGCCGACCACGTCCGCCGGTAACCCGGCCTCCACCGCCCGGCTCACCTCCCCGGACGCCCCAAAGGACCTGTCGAACGTCACGCCGCTACCGGCCTCCGTACGTGCGTAGGACGCCAGGATCCCGTCGTACGCCTCCCGCGGCGTGGAGTACGAAGCCATCAGCAGGTTGTCCTCGCCTTCCTGCGCCGCAGCCCCGCACCCCGAAGCCCCCACAGCCAACAAGAGCAGCGCGATACCGGCCAGAGCCGCGCGATACCCTCGCCCGACCCTCCCCGTTACCGGCTCCCCGCTCAAGCACCCACTCCCCTCTCCAAGATATTTACCACCAACAAGATAGACAATATGGTAAAGGAGGTTGTATAATCCCCGGCCCAGACAGAAGTCAACGTCTCCGGAGAGAATCGCCCTCTCAGCAAGAACCCTCACCATAAACCTCCGCTCCTCTCTCCGAAATTCATCACTTTATCTACAAGCCAAGTAGACAATACTGGATAGTATCGGGGAGGGGAGAGGTATTCAAGGCTCTGGGCGGGAAATGTGGAAGATTCGTTCCGCGGGCGTCCCGTAGCGGAACCACGCTGCCGTACACGCTCCGGGAGACCGCCCCTCCGTCCCGGCCCCAAGCTTTCGGGGGGCTCCTGCGCTCTGGTCCGCGGGACGCTGTGTGGGAGGCTGCATTTGTGTGATACGAGATATTCGCGGTAGGCTGTGCTATCTTAAACATGCCTGAAGAAGGCTGCGGGAGAGAGTCGCCGGTAGATATACGCGGCGGCCGCCGAAGGTGAAAGGCTCGCTGGCGAGGAGTTGGCGGGTTGAATCTCTCAGGCAGAAGGATCGCGGTCCGAAGGGCGTCCTGGAGAGACCGGCCCGCTACACAAGCCGCAGGGTCGGCGCCGACGGGGTAACACTCTCAGGTTTGGGACAGGGCGTAAAAGCTATACGCTGTACTACGTCCACCCGACAAGGGGGTACAAACCGCGTGGCACGCTTTACGCCGCACACCGAGGAAGACGTAAGGGAGATGCTTGACGCCGTGGGCGTCGGGACCACCGACGACCTCTTCGCCGATGTCTCGCCGAAGTTCGAGGGGGAGCTGGACCTTCCGCCCGCGCTCTCGGAGTACGAGGCACTCGCCGATGTCCGGCGGCTGGCCGGGAAGAACACCTCCGGGCTGCCGATGTTCCTGGGCGCCGGGGCCTACGACCGGATAGTCCCCTCTACCGTGGGGGCTATAATCTCCCGCGGCGAGTACCTGACCTCGTACACGCCGTACCAGCCGGAGATCAGCCAGGGCAACCTCCAGGCTATCTTCGAGTTCCAGAGCGCCATCTCCGAGCTTACCGGCCTCGAAGTCTCCAACGCCTCGGTCTACGACGGGGCGAACGCGGTCGCCGAGGCGGCCCTGATGACCGCCCGGTTGACGAAGCGCGACCCGAAGGTCGCCGTCTCCGGGGGCCTCAACCCCCGCTACCGGGAGACCATAGAGACCTACAAGGTCGAGGTCGTCGAGCTGCCCTTCGAGGGCGGCACCACGGACTTCTCGAACGTACCGGAGGACGTATCGGGGGTCTTTGTCCAGAGCCCGAACTACCTCGGCGTGGTCGAGGACGTAGAGGCCGCCTCCGGGGCGGCGCACGAGGCCGGGGCGCTCGCCGTCGCGGTCTGCGACCCGGTCTCGCTCGCCGTGCTCGAAAGCCCCGGAGACCTCGGGGCGGATATCGCGGTCGGGGAGGCACAGCCCCTGGGCCTTCCTCTCCTCTTTGGCGGACCCTACGCCGGGTACATGGCGACCCGGGAGAAGTTTGTCCGCCAGCTACCGGGCCGCATCTGCGGCGAGACGGTGGACGCGGACGGCAAGCTCGCCTACGTCCTGACCCTCCGGGCTCGGGAGCAGGATATCCGGCGGGCGCGGGCAAACTCCAACATCTGCACCAACCAGGCCCTGACCGCGCTCGCCGTCACCGTCTACACGGCGCTCATGGGCCCGGAGGGCCTGCGGGAGGTCGCGGAGCTCTCGACCTCGAAGGCCCACTACCTCGCCCGCCAGCTCGGGGAGCGGGGCGTGGAGCTGCGGTATCCGGAGGCCCCGTTCCTCTGGGAGTTCGCCGTGGAGCTGCCGGACGTGGAGCGGGCCAACGCCGCGCTCCTGGAACACGGCATCATCGGCGGATACGACCTCGGGGACGGAGCGATGCTCGTCGCCGTGACCGAGAAGAGGACCAAAGACGAGCTCGACCGTTTCGCGGAGGTGGTAGCGGATGCTGGGTAGCCTGATCCGGGACAAGGGCCGCGAGGGCCGCAGGGGCTATACGCTCCCGAAGCTCGACGTGGAGGAGACGAAGCTGGAGAGCGTGGTGCCGAAGAAGGCGCTGCGCAAGGAGAAGCCGGACCTCGCGGAGGTGGACGAGCCGACCGTCGTCCGCCACTACACCAACCTCTCGCAGAAGAACTGGGGCATAGACACGCACTTCTACCCCCTGGGCTCCTGCACCATGAAGCACAACCCCCGGGCCAACGAGGCCGCGGCGGCGGAGCCGGG
>JACCZN010000051.1 GCA_013695915.1 Rubrobacter sp. | reverse complement strand
CGGGGGAGAGGAGGCCTGGATCTACGACGCCGCGATGCGCTACAAGGAGGAGGGCGTGCCGCTCGTGGTGCTCGCTGGCAAGGAGTACGGCACCGGCTCCTCCCGCGCCTGGGCCGCCAAAGGCACCTTCCTGCTCGGCGTCCGGACCGTCATCGCCGAGAGCTACGAGCGCATCCACCGCTCCAACCTCATCGGTATGGGCGTCCTGCCCCTGCAGTACACGGACGGCGAGAACGCCGACACTTTGGGTCTCGCAGGCACCGAGACCCTCGACATCGAGGGGCTTAACTCCGTCTCATCCGGGTCGGAGGTCATCGTCCGGGCCCGCGGCGAGAACGGCGCGGAGAAGACCTTCGCCACCAGGGCCCGAGTCGACTCGCCGGTCGAGGTCGAGTACCTCAAGAACGGCGGCATCCTCCAGACCGTCCTCCGCCAGCTCCTCAAGGAGAGTGCCTAGAACGCTAGAGGGAGAGGAGAGCTCGTGCCGGAGAAGGTGATCGTCGCCCGCGAGATACCGGAGGCCGGGCTGCGGCCCCTCGAAGCTTTCGATGTAACCGTACTCTCCGAGCGGCCCCCGGGCCGCGAGGCGCTCATGGAGGCCGCCCGGGGCGCGGGCGGCCTGCTCACTACCGTTACGGAGAAGGTGGACGCCGGGGTGCTCGACGCTGCGGGCGAAGGGCTCAAGGTCGTCGCGAACATGGCCGTCGGCTACGACAACGTGGACGTGGAGGCCGCCACCGGGCGCGGGGTCGTCGTCACCAACACCCCCGGCGTCCTGGACGAGACGACCGCGGACGTGGCGTTCATGCTGCTCCTCGCGGCGGCGCGGCGGCTCGGGGAGGGCGAGCGCCTCGTGCGGGCCGGGGAGTGGGAGGCGTGGGGGCCGAAGATGCTCACCGGCCCCGACGTGTGGGGCAAGCGGCTCGGCATCGTCGGGTTCGGCGGGATCGGGCAGGCCGTCGCCCGTCGCGCCCGGGGCTTCGGGATGCAGGTCGCCTACACCGCCCGCTCCCCGAAAGAAGACGCCGAACACGAGGTCGGCGCCCGCCACCTCGAGCTCGACGACCTCCTCCGGCAGAGCGACTTCGTTAGCCTCCACACCCCGCTTACGGAGGAGACCCGACACCTTATAGGAGCGCGGGAGCTCGACCTCATGCCGGAGACCGCCGTCCTGGTAAATACCTCCCGCGGACCGATCGTGGACGAGGCGGCTCTCGCGGATGCCCTCTCAGAGCGCCGCATCTTCGCCGCCGGCCTCGACGTCTACGAGGAGGAGCCGAGGGTATACCCGAAGCTCTTGGGTCTTGAGAACGTCGTCCTTGCCCCGCACATCGGCAGCGCCTCCATCGAGACCCGGGACAAGATGGCCGGGATGGCCGCCGAGAACGTCCGGGCCGTCCTCTCCGGGGAGCCGGCGCAGAACCCGGTCAACCTCTAGGGAGCCGGGAGAGCCCTGATGTGCCCGGTGGCAGAGGTGCGAGGCATACCACAGAAGCGTCGAGACTCCGAACGAGAAGGGAGTGCCGCATGGACTCGAATAGCCCCGTAGCCGTGGTAACCGGCGCCGCCCGGGGGATCGGGCGCGTCACCGCCCGGACGCTCGGCGAACGCGGATTCGCGGTAGCCGCGAACGACCTGGAAGCCCCGGAGGAGACGGTGGAGGAGGTCCGGGCGTCGGGGGTCGAGGCGCTGGCACTGCCGGGGGATGTCTCGGATGAGGAGGCCGTGCAGGGGATGCTGCGGGGGGTGCTGGAGCGGTTCGGGCGGGTGGACGTGCTGGTGAACAACGCCGGGTTGATGTTCATAGCCTCCGCCGAGCACACTGAGCTGGCCGACTGGCGGCGCATCCAGGAGGTGAACCTCACCGGGCCGTTCCTCACCTGCCGGGAGTTCGGCGGGGAGATGCTGCGGCGGGGTGCGGGGAGCATCGTGAACGTGAGCTCGGTGGCGGGGCTGCTGGGCATCGGGAACCGCTCCGCCTACAACGCGAGCAAGCACGGCCTGATCGGCCTGACCCGAACCCTGGCCGCCGAGTGGGGCGGGCGTGGCGTGCGGGTCAACGCGGTCTGTCCCGGATGGGTGAAGACGGAGCGGGACGCAGGTGACCAGGCCTCCGGAGACTACACCGACGCCGACATCGAGGGCCGCAACCCGATGGGCCGCTTCGCGGAGCCGGAGGACGTGGCCCGGTCCATAGCGTTCCTGGCCGACCCGTCGGAGAGCGGCTTCGTAAACGGCCACACCCTCTCCGTGGACGGCGGCTGGTCCGGCGACGGGAGCTGGGAGAGCCTGCGGCGCGGCAAGCAGGGCCCTCAGCCCGGCTGACCCTCCGGCCCGTCCTCCAGCGCCCAGAGGGACTCGGCGGGGAGCCGGGCCGTCACCCGGTCGCCCTCCCGGAGCTGCGTGTGGGGCGGAAGGGAGGCTTTTAGCTGTACTCCGGCGGCGTCGAGGCCGCAGGTTACCTGCGTGCCGAGGTAGGTCGTGGAGGTGATGCGGGCGGCGAAGGAGTTCTCGCCCTCCTCGAAACGGACGGCCTCGGGCCGGATGGTCAGGGTCACCTCGCCGGGAGGCGTGGGGGTGGAGAGCCTGAGGTCTCCGAGCCGGGTCTCCACCGTGCCGTTCCGCGCTCGGCCGGGGAGGAAGTTCGCGGTGCCGAAGAACTCCGCGACCTCGCGGCTCGCGGGGCGCTCGTAGAAGGCCTGGGGCCGGTCGTACATGCGGAGGCGGCCGTCGAAGAGGAGGGCTATCCTGTCGGCCAGCACCACGGCCTCCTCTTGGTCGTGAGTCACGAACACGGTGGTGTAGCCGCCCGACTCCTGCACCTCCTTTACGAGCTCGCGCATCCCCTCGCGCAGGTTCGCGTCGAGGGAGCTCAGGGGCTCGTCGAGCAGGAGAAGGCCCGGCTCGGTGACCAGCGCGCGGGCGAGCGCGACCCGCTGCTGCTGGCCGCCGGAGAGCTCGCCGGGCTTCCGGTCGGCGTACCCGTCCATCCGGACCCGGCGGAGCGCCGTCTCGACTTTCCCGCCGGACTCGCCGCGCGGGACGCCGCGCATCTTCAGCCCGAAACCGACGTTCGCCTCCACGCTCATGTGCGGGAAGAGGAGCGGCTTCTGGAAGACCATCGCCGCCTCCCGCCGCTCCGGCGGCACCCCGAGGACGGACCGGCCGTCTACCCGCACATCGCCGCCGGTCGGCGTGAGGAGGCCGGAGAGTATCTTGAGCGCGGTGGTCTTGCCGCAGCCGGAGGGGCCGAGAAAGGCCACGAGCTCGCCCGGCTCCACCGCGAGGGAGAGCTCGGAGAGGGCCCACTCATCCCGGCTGTAGCGATGGGATACCCCCTCCAGCTCCAGACGCGCGCTCACGAGACCTTGCCGAGGCCGGGGAGGCCCTGGTCGCCGCTGGGCTTCAGGTAGCGGAGGGCAATGAGGAGGACGACGACGGCCGGAAGGGCGAAGACCACGGCCAGGGAAGAGGTGATCACGGGGTCGCTCCCGGAGGCTGCGGAGAACAAGAGCATCGGCAGCGTGACGACGCTCCCGCCCCCGATAAGGAGCGTCAGGATGTACTGGCTCCACGAGACCAGGAACGAGAACAGCGCCGCGACCGCGATGCCGGGCGCGACCTCCGGCAGGGTGACGTAGACGAAGGCCCGCAACGGGCTCGCGCCCAACGTCCGGGCGGCCTCCTCCAACTCCCCCGTCCTGTCGGCGAAGACGCTCGTCAGGATGATCGCCGCGTACGGCACCGTCGGTACCAGGTGTACCAGGAAGACCCCGAAGGCCGTGTCCGCCAGCCCGAGCCGGATAAACGTCAGGTGGATCCCCATCGTCGAGGCCAGCGGCGGCACCAGGATGGGCAGCAGGATCAGGAATATCACGAGCCCCTTCAGCCGGAACCGGTAGGTGCCGAGCGCCATCCCCGCCGGGAGCCCGACCGCGACCGCGGCGACGGTGACCGCCACCGCTATCCCGAGGCTCGTAAAGACGGCCTCCGCGACCCGGCTGCCCGGCGCCGTGAGGTGCTGTATGCCGCGCAGGGACCACTCCTTGGGCAGGAGGTCCGGGAAGCGCCACTCTCCCGCAAAGGTCCAGAGCAGTATCGGCACGAGCGGCAGGGCTACGAGCGCGGCGACCAGCGCGAGCCCCACCGGGGCCCGCCGCTTCTTGTACGGGCTAGCCACGGCGCAGCCTCCGGGAGAGGCGGAGGTAGAGGGCGGCGAAGAGGGCAGTCATCACCGCGATAACGACGTTTATCGCCATGGCCGCCGGACGGGCGGCGAGGTCTATGTCGCGGTACTCGTTGTAGGCCATTACCGGCAGGATATTCGGGTAGGTCTGGCCGAGCAAGAACGGTATCTCGAAGGCCCCGAAGGTAAACGCGAAGACGATGAGGCTCCCGGCTACCACGCCCGGTGAGATCAGGGGCAGCGTCACGTACCAGAACCGCTGCCAGGCGTTCGCCCCGAGCGTGCCCGCGACCTCCTCCAGCTCTTCGGAGACCCCGCGGAGCGCCGCCAGCACTATGAGCGCGATGAACGGCACCTCCTTCCACACGTAGGTCAGGATTATGCCCACGGAGTACGGATCGTAGAGGAGGGCCGGGAACTCGGAGGGCTCCCCGACGAGGCCGAGAGCCGCCGCCAGCCGCGCCCCGAGCCCCGTCTGGGAGACCACGAGCGCGACGCCCACGGCGGCGACGAGGTGCGGGATCGTGATCGGGAGCTGGAAGACCACCGCGGATACCCTCCCGGAGCTGCGCCGGAGCGCGAGCGCCGCGGCTACCGCGAGCACGGTCGAGATGGCGGTCGAGGCACCGGCTATGTACACCGTGAGGCCCAGGGAGTCCAGGAAGTCCCGGCTTCCCAGGACCTCCCGGTAGGCGTCGAGGCTGAACTCCGTCATCCCGATGGCCGGGAAGTAGCCGAGGGACTGCAGCAGGGCGGCCAGCACACCGCCGGAGAAGAGCACCCCGAGGACCAGGAGCGCCGGGGTCAGGAGCAGGGCTATCTTTACCCGGTCGCTCAAGGCGGCGGCTACCGGAGCACGTTCTCCTGCCAGCCGTCCTCCAGGGCCAGCAGCCACCCCGCGCGGGCCTCGGGGAGCTGGTTCTCCTGCAGCTCCTCCGTCGGCAGCACGGCGTCGCCGGAGACGTCCGCGAGCTCCTCCTGCTGCTCCTCCGGTACCCGGTCTATCTCCAGGGCCGTGAGGTCGCCCCAGACCTCCGCACGCTGCTTCTCCGCCTGGGCCTCCGGGCTCTGGAGGAAGTTCGCCACCACCTGCGCCCCCGCCTTGTTCGGGGAGTTGAAGGGGACGGCGACGTAGTGGGTGTTGCTCAAAGTTCCGTCCTCGAAGACGTAGGTGCGGGTGCTCTCGGGGAAGATGCCGTCCTCGACCCGCCGCTGGGCGGACTGGGGGTTGTAGCTCATGTTCATCCAGACCTCGCCGTTCGCGTAGAGCTCCTCCATCGCCGAGGAGGACTCGGGGTAGGTCTCGCCCTCCCGCCACAGGTTCGGCTCCAGCTCGTTGAGGTACTCCCAGGTCTGGGGGGCCTCCTCGTCGAAGACCTCCTCGTCTAAGGGCTCCTGGTAGCGTTCGATCTCGCCGGTGGTCTGGTAGAAGGCGTGCTCTACAAAGGCGTTGCCGGTGAAGTCCGGGGGGGCGGGGTAGGTGAAGCGGCCCGGGTTCTCCTCCGTCCAGGCGAGGAGCTCGTCCATGCTCTGCGGCGGGTCCTCTATCTCCGCGGAGTCGTAGATCATGACGAACTGCGCCTTGCCCCACGGGGCCTCCATGCCCTCCACCGGGTAGCCGAAGTCCTGGTTGATCTCCGGGCTCTCCCAGTCCACGTACTCGGTGTTCGGGAGCTCCTCGGCCCAGGGACCGTACCAGAGGTCCGCGTCCGCGCCGGTGGCGAAGTTCTCGCCGTTGATCCAGATGAGGTCCATCGTGCCGTCTTGGCTGCTGGCGCTCTTCTCGTTCAGGAGCTTGTTGACCCCATCTTCGGTGGCGGAGATCGGGGTGCGCCGGAGCTCTATGCCGTGCTCCTCCTCCACGCGGGGCGCCACGTACTCGTCCACGTAAGCGTTTATGGCGTCGTCTCCGGCGTCGAGGTAGAAGTTCACCGTCGTGCCTTCCGCGGCCTCCTCCATCTCCTCGAACGACCGCTCCTCGCCGGACTCCCCGTCTTCGGAGCCCCCGCCACAGGCGGCGAGTACCGCGGCGGAGACCGCTACCAGCAAGGACACCGCAAAGACCCTGTAAGACAAAGCTCCCACCCTTCGTAGCCCGGCTCCCGCGCGGGACCCCGCGCGGGACCGATGCCGGGTGTGCCGGACCGGCCCGGGAAGATGTTACCTCCTACTACTTACGACGGCCGGGGGGTGTTGGATCAGGGCCGCCGCGCGGGATCTACGCTCCGGGAGATGCCGGGTGCCGCAGCAGGGCGTCCCGGACGCTCGCGAGTATCCTCTGCGGGTCGAGGCCCGTGACCGCCTCCACGGTCCTGCCGCGCGAGCCCTCCGAGAAGTCGTGCGCGCCCGCCGCGTCGAGGGCCGGGACGGCGAGCTCCTCTACCCTCAGGGCTCCGGGGTCCGCCACGGCTGCCACACAGGAGACGTCCCAGACGATCTTCTCTCCCCGCGGGTCTATCTCTCCGATGTAGGAGGAGACCCACTCCACGAGTATCTGCGCCAGGTAGTCTGCAACGGGACGCCCCAGCGCGCGCAGCTCCTCCGCGTAGGAGGAGGCCTCGACCAGGATCCCGTGCGGCCCCGACCACCCGGGGACCTGCAACATCCCGACCGGCTCCTCGAAGAGTACCCGCCACGCGGCGATGTCCGCCCGCCCGTTCAGCTCGCCGCCCATCTTGTGCCGCTCGTAGCTCTCCCGGTCCCCGAACCCTCCGAGCCACACGATGCGCAGGTTCTCCCGCACCTCCGGAGCGGCGAGCAGGAGCGAGGCCACGTCCGTCGCCGGTCCCGTGGCGAAGATGGTCAGCGGCCCCCGCCGGGCCTCCTCGACGAGGAACTCGAGCCCCTCGCTCTCCACGGGCGTCCGGCGGTCCTCCAGCGGGTGCGGCGCGCCGGGGACGCACGGCACGTCCCGGCTCCTGCCGCAGAGCCCGACGACCCTCTCCGCCTCCTCCTGGTAGAGGTCGCGGGAGAGGGGGCCGTGGGCGGTGGTGTTGTGGACGGAGACGACGCCGCGCACGTCGAGGGTGCCCTCGGGCGAGCCGAGGGCGTGGGCGATGGCGAACTGGTCGTCGACCTCATTGGCGGTGTCGCAGTCGAGTACGACGCGTAGCGGTGCGGGGATCTCGCCTCCTCCACCCAAAGGTCCACGGTTGCGTGAATCGTATCACGCTACCTTTGTCCCGCGAAGCTCCCCGGTCGCCTCCGGGCGCGAGCCTCTCGTGTCGGAGGCGGAGCACGACCTTGCCTCGGGCGTGTCCCGTATCGACCTCTTCGTGAGCCCGGTGCTTTGTCAGCGCGCGGTCCGTTTCGTGCGCGGGATGTTACGATGCGCGGGCTCGCGGTAATAGGAGGGTCTTATGGAGTACCAGACGATAAAAGGGGAGTCGGTGCCCTCGCTCGGCCTCGGCACCTGGAGGATGTCGGGGAGGCAGTGTGAAGCGGCGGTCGAGAAGGCTCTGGCCCTGGGATACCGGCACATCGACACCGCACGGATGTACGGCAACGAGACCGAGGTCGGTCGGGCCATTCGGAGCTCGGGCGTGGATCGCGGCGAGATCTTCCTTACCACCAAGCTCTGGACGGACGACTTTACCGCCGAACGGGTGCCGCGGGCTACCCGCGAGAGCCTCGAAGAGCTCTCGACAGACTACGTGGACCTCCTCTTGATGCATTGGCCGAGCAGTAGCGTCCCCCTCGGGGAGACCCTCGGCGCCATGAACGAGTTGCAGCAGCAGGGGAAGGTCCGCCACGTCGGCGTCAGCAACTTCTCGCCCGCGCTGGTAGAGGAGGCCGCGGAGCACGCCACCGTGTTCTGCAACCAGGTCGAGTACCACCCCCACAGCCCCCGGGCGGAGCTCCTGGAGCAGGCGAG
Source organism: Rubrobacter sp. (assembly GCA_013695915.1). GTDB lineage: Bacteria > Actinomycetota > Rubrobacteria > Rubrobacterales > Rubrobacteraceae > Rubrobacter_A. The sequence continues at coordinate 7,790 of JACCZN010000051.1, read as the reverse complement.
GGAGATGGACTACCTGCTCACGGCCTACAGCCCGGTCGCCAAGGGGCGGCTCCTCGACGACGCCACGCTACGGGAGGTCGCCGAGTCCCGCGGCAAGTCGGCCGCACAGGTGGCGCTGCGCTGGCTCGTCCAGCAGGAGAAGGTCGCCGCCATCCCGAAGGCCAGCAGCGAGGACCACCTGGAGAGCAACCTCGACGTCTTCGACTTCACGCTGACCGACGACGAGGTGCGGCGTATATCCGAGGCCGCCCGCCCGTGAGCGGTACACCCTCCGCCGAGCGGAGCTAGAGGGTGGCAGTGGCATCTCCTGAACGCAAGGCCTCTTTCGTGGCGGAAGCGTGTAACCGGATTCCGTATTAGGGGGACGTAGTCCGTACGTTGTGCGATACTCGATCGAAGAGTTTCAGGGTCGCTCTCTGCAGAAGGGAGGTGTTATGCTCACGAGCATCGAGGGCGTGTACCGCGGCGGCAGAATTGAGCTGTCCGAGTCCCCCGGCGAGGTGCGCGAGGAGACGCAGGTTATCGTGACCTTCATCGAGCCCCGCGGCCTGGACCTGAGGCTGCGCGGCATCGACGAAGCTCAGGCGGCGAAGCTGCGCGACAGCCTGGCAGCCTTCACCGAGGATTGGGAGAGCCCGGAGATGGACGCCTACGACGACTATGACGCCGCCAGAGCTCGAAGCTCCTGAGCGTGGCGACGTGGTGCTGGTGCTCTTTCCGCACTCCGACCTGCGTACCGCCAAGACCCGTCCGGCGCTGGTCGTGCAGGCCGACGACCTCGGGACCGGACTGTCGCAGGTAATCGTCGCCATGATCTCCGGCAGAACGTTCCGCTCTGGTCATCCGAGCCGCGTCGCCGTAGACCTTTCCACGCCGGAGGGCCGGAGATCGGGGCTACTGACCGACTCGGTCGTGATGACGGACAACCTCGCCACGATCACCGGGACAGCGATAGACCGGGCCATTGGGACGCTGCCGATGGCCGGGACCGACGCGGCGCTGCGTCACACGCTGGGTCTGTGAGCGCGGCGCCCCGCGAAACCACCGTCTCCGGCCTGAGGAAGACCGCGGGGCGCGGAGGTTCCGATGCTCACGAGCACATCCCACGGGAGGCCGGCGCCCGTCCACTCCTCGCTTTCATCGCCACCTTTCCGCGGGGCCGACCGCACGCTGGCGTAAACGTATCGTTGGCCGGGTCTGGGACGTAGAGTGGCCAACATCATCCGCCAGCCCTGCGACGAGGGGGTTATACGCTCCGGCAAGGGGGGAGCCCCGTGCAGCCGGGATGCGGGGCCATGGGTCCTGGCGGCCACGATACTGGGCTCCAGCCTGGCCTTTAGCGACGCTACCACGGTAAACGTGGCGCTCCCGGCGCTCCAGGAGCAGCTCGAGGCTACCGCCGTGGACGCCCAGTGGGTGGTGGAGGCTTACGCGCTGTTCCTGGCGGCTCTACTGCTGGTCGGGGGCTCTCTGGGGGACCACTACGGCAGGCGGCGCATCTTCTCTCTGGGCATCGCGCTCTTCGCGGCGGCCTCTGTGTGGTGCGGTCTGGCCGGGAGCCCGGAGGACCTGATCGCAGCGCGGGCCGCGCAGGGGGTGGGGGGAGCGCTGCTGGTGCCGGGCTCCCTGGCGATTATAAGCGCCTCCTTCGAGGAGTCCCGGCGCGGCAGGGCGATAGGGACCTGGGCCGGTTTCTCGGCGCTGACCTCCGTCCTCGGGCCGGTCCTCGGCGGGTTCCTCATAGAGGTGCTCTCGTGGCGCTGGATCTTCTTCGTGAACATACCCGTGGCGGTGGCGGTCCTGGCGATCACGCTCACCCGCGTCCCCGAGAGCCGCGACGAGGAGGCCCGCAGGCTAGATATTCCGGGCGGGGTGCTCGCCACGGTGGGGCTTGGGGGGCTGGTCTTCGGCCTGATAGAGTCCTCGAGCCTCGGCTTCTCCGACCCGCTGGTGGTAGCTTCCCTGGTGGTCGGCGTGGGCGCCCTTATCGTGTTCCTGTTCGTGGAGGCGGGGAGCCCCGAGCCGATGATGCCGCCCTCGCTGTTCCGCTCCCGGAACTTCACCGGGGCCAACACCTTTACCCTGCTCCTCTACTTCGCCCTCGGCGGCGCCCTGTACTTCCTGCCCTTCAACCTGATTCAGGTCCACGGCTACTCGGCCACCGCGGCCGGAGCGGCCTTCGCGCCGGCGATCCTGTTCATGTTCTTCCTCTCGCGCTACACGGGGGCGCTCGCCGACCGGTTCGGTCCCCGGCTCCCCCTGGTGGCGGGGCCGCTCCTCGCGGCGGCCGGCTTCGCGCTCCTCGCGGCGCCGGGGGCGGAGGCGGGCTCGTACTGGACCAGCTTCTTCCCGGCGGTGTTCGTGCTGGGCCTCGGGCTCGCGACCTTCGTGCCGACGCTCACCACCGTGGCCCTGAACTCGGTCGCGGGGAGTCACTCCGGGCTCGCCTCCGGGATAAACAACGCCTTCTCACGGACCGCCGGGCTCCTGGCCGTCGCGGTGCTCGGCCTGCTGATGTTCCCCATCTTCAGCGCCGCCCTGGACTCCCGGGTGGCGGACCTGGAGCTGTCGCCCGGGGCGCGGGCCGAGCTCGAGGAAGAGAAGATCAACCTCGGCGCCGCCGACGCCCCCGAAGGCCTGGAGGCAGAGACCGCCGCGGCCGTCGAGGAGGCGATAGCCAAGTCCTACGTAACCGGCTTCCGGGCGGTGATGCTCACCGCCGCCGGCCTGGCCCTGGCGAGTGCCCTCTCCGCCGCCCTCCTTATAGAAGACAAGAGACCGCCGAAAGAGCCTGAACCGTGAACCGCGGGGAGAGGCCGGAAGCAAGTCGTGACCGCCGACCGTACCCGTCTGGATAGGCAGGCGAGAACAAGAGCTCCTCTCCTGTCTCTGGAGACCGGCCTACCGGGCTCCGAACAACTCCCGGAGGAAACCCGCCTCCAGGTAGCGGCGGGCCTTGCGGAGGGTCTCCTCGTTCGTGATCGGGCGTTGCCCCCTCTCGGACTCCTGTAGCGCCCAGGCGCACCAGGAGACGGCGCGCAGCGAGATCATGACGCGCACAGCCGCGAGTTGCGCCTCGAACCTCTCCCGGTCCCGGACGGGGCTGTGTGCGAGGTAGGTGTCTATGAACTCCCTCTCCTGAGCCTCCGAGAGCCGGGCGGCGGACTCGTCGCGCCACAGGGTCGTGGTCGGCAGGAGGAAGTGGGCCACGTCCTCGGTGCGGGGCGCTACGCGGGCCTTCTCCCAGTCCAGGAGCTTGGCCTCCCCGCCGTCCACGACGAAGTTGTGGGTGTTGAGGTCGTAGTTCACGATGGCGAGGTCCTCCTCCGAGAAGAGGTCTCCCTGTTCCAGGTACCCCTCTACCTTACCGAATGCCCCGCGCAGCGCCTGCTGGCTCTCTTCGGGGGCGGCCTCCCACCTCAGGTAGGGTGCGGCGAGCTCCCGGGACTCGGCGAGGACGGAGGGTGCGGGGTCGGGGTGGACCTGCAAATGGTGGCCCTCCGGTACCCCGAGCTCGTGAGCCGCGGCGGCGCAGCGGGCGGCGGCCCCGAGGTCCGTGACGTAGTCCAGCGGACGGCCCGGCAGGTACTCCTCGAGGATCACGGGGTACGGCAGGCCGGGCGGCTCGGGGTCCACGAAGTACGGCCCCGGGGTGACGCCGGAGGGAGCCAGGAGCTCCAGGGCGCCGTGCTCGTAGGTGGCCTGTTCTCCCAGCGAGAGCCCCATCTGGCTCCCCGTCACCAGCCGCGCCACGTACTCCCTGTCCGCCCGGACGCGGTAGTTCAGGCTGTACTCGCCCCGCGCCAGGAAAGATATCTCTCCGGTAGGTGGAGGCTCTCCCCAGGGACCGTCCCGCACCGGCACGGGGGCTTCGGCGAGGTACCCCGCGACCCGCTCGGGGCTCGGGCCGCCTTTGGGAGGTCCCTGGCTCATGGCGCGTCATTCTACATGAGGGGGTCCCTGGTTCGGGCGGGGAGGTATGAGACAGGCATCACCGGAGGCAACGGAGCGCGTGAAACGTTTGTCTACGTTTCAAGAACGGTCAGAGCGCCCATTTCCGATCCGCCGTAAAAGAGATGGTAAGCCACTTCGACAACTCCACCTCTTCGAGCCTGTCGCTCAGAAGCTGGCGGACCTGGTCGAACCCCGTTACATCCCGGACTCGGGACTCGTCGCCGACGACGTAATCGACCTCGATGTATAGCTTGCTCCCGACCTTCGAGAGCCGGATAAAGGGCTCGTCGAAGCCGTACTCCTCCTCCACTCCGTGTACGATCTCTTCGAGCCTGCGGCGCAGGTCTTCCTCCGGCGACATCTCCAGGACCTCTCTGCCGGCCTTCCTGATCTCACCTACCGGCACCTTGAGGAAGTAGGCGGAGACGAGGATGAGCATCAGCGGGTCCACGTACGCCGTAACGGCGGCGAGGGGCGTCAGGCTGAGGACCAGCGCCAGAACGAACCCCGCGAGCACCCCCGCGCTCAACAGGCCGTCCATCAGCCACTGGTTCGCCTCCGCTCTTACGAACCCCGAGCCGGCCCCGCCTCCCCTCCTTTTGAAGTAGAGGTAGACCAGAAGACAGGCGGCCGTCGCAACGGCACCGTAGAGCGTGGCGGAGCCGAGGTTTACAGCGCGGCCTCCCTCGAAGAGGTCGCTTACGGCGCTGAACAGCGCGAACAGGCACATAGCCCCGATCGCGAGGTACTTGAAGGTAATGACGAGCGGCTCGATGGTCTCTTTTCCGAACGGGAACCTCAAATCATCCGTCTTGCGGATAAACCCCGCCGCCAGCAGGGAGCCGAGCGAGAGCAGCACGCTGACGAACGAGTAGACCCCGTCGAACAGGATCACCTGCGAGCTGATAGCCACGCCCCAGACGACGGCACCGACCGCGAACATGACCGCACAGATTACGGAGAACCGTATGAGCCTGTACTCCGTCACGCGACTACCTCGCCCCGATACGCTTCCCTGGCGCGACGGCCAGCACCAGCAGCGCGTGCTCGGCGAGGGCGAAAGCCCGTCCGTGACGCCCGCGCTCCCAGTACGACACGGGGCTCTCGAACCTCCACCGGGAGACCGGCCAGAGGAGCGGACGGGCGTCGCCGCCGTGGGTCAGGGCGTCGGTCAGCGCGTGCCCAGCCCAGCCCAGCAGGAAAGTCAGCCCCGCCCCTCGGCGGTCGAGCCGGCGCGCGCCGTAGCCGAGGGCTAGCCCGTAGAGCGCGAGCGCCGCGGACACGGGCAGCAGCGAGTGGAGCGCGGCGTCCGGTCCACTGAAGCGCCGCCTGCCGCAGACATCCCGGCTGAACTCACCGCGCGCGAACCACCGCCGCCTCCGGAGGGCGAGGATAGCGCCTCCGAGACCGGCCGGTACGTCCGGTAGCGTGGCGCCGGCGGCGGCCAACAGGGCTGGACGCGCTTCCGAGGGGACCACGCGGCGGGCCGCGGCCCAGGAGAGGACGGCGTGGGAGTAGGTGCGCACGCGGGGCTACGTCCTCGCCGCCAGAAGCTCCTCGATACGTGCCCTCAGGCCGTCGCGGACCCTGCGGAAAGCCTGGAGGCGCTCCGCTTCGGTACCGGTCGCCTGCGAGGGGTCCTCGAAGGACCAGTGCCGGCGGTTCCGGGCGCCGGGGAAGAAGGGACAGGACTCGTTGGCGGCGTCGCAGACCGTGATCACGTACTCGAACGTCTCGCCGAGGTACCGGTCCAGCGTCTCGTACTCCGCGCCGGAGATGTCCACCCCCAGCTCGGACATGGCCTCGACGGCCCGGGGCCGGACGCGCGTCGCCTCGGTGCCCGCGCTGTACGCCTCGAACCTCCCGCTGGAGAGGTGCCGGAGCAAGCCCTCGGCCATCTGCGAGCGGGCGGAGTTGTGGGTGCAGAGGAACAGGACCCGCTGCGGTCCTCCCCGGCCCTCCGTCTGTGATCCTCTGGTCTGCGGCACGTCGCCTCCCTCCGGTCTCCGGCCTGAATATACCCGATAGACGGGAGGCGCGGTGGCGGTGGGCGGGTCTGCCGCCTGGTATCCGTGTATTATCTGGGAGGTAGACGTGGCGAGAGGAGGCCTCTCTTGGATGTGCTAGTCAGCGGCTCGACGGGCCTCGTAGGCTCGAAACTGATACCGGCCCTGAGAGACGGCGGCCACCGCGTGACCCGCCTCGTGCGCTCGGAGCCCTCGGGTGAGGACGAGGTCCGCTGGGACCCCTCGGCCGGGGAGATAGACACCGCCCGGCTCGCGGGCCACGATGCCGCCGTCCACCTCGCCGGGGAGAACGTCGCCAAGGGTCGATGGACCTCGGAGAAGAAGGCCCGCATCCTGGACAGCCGGGTGCAGGGAACGCGCCTCCTCTCGGAAGCCCTGGCCGGTCTCCCCGAGCCGCCGGGGGTGATGGTCGCGGCCTCGGCCTCCGGCTACTACGGCGACCGGGACGACGAGCTCCTGCGGGAAGAGAGCGGCCCCGGCGACACCTTCCTCTCCCGGGTCTGTCAGGAGTGGGAGGCCGCCGCCGAGCCCGCGAGGGAGGCGGGGATACGGGTCGCGAACCTGCGGTTCGGGATCGTGCTGAGCCCCGAGGACGGTGCGCTCGGCACGACGCTCCCGATCTTCAAGCTCGGCGGGGGAGGCAGGATCGGGGACGGCAAACAGTACTGGAGTTGGGTAACGATAGACGACGTGGTGGGCTCCATAATCCACGCCCTCACGGACCCCCCCGTGGAGGGACCGGTCAACGTCGTCTCACCCGAGCCCCTCACGAACGCCGAGTACACCAAGACCCTCGGCAAGGTCCTGAACCGGCCTACCGTGGTGCCCTTCCCGGCACCGGCCGCCCGGCTGGCGCTCGGAGAGGTCGCCGACGAGCTGCTCTTGGCCAGCGCCCGCGTCGAGCCCGCAAAGCTGAAAGATACGGGCTACGAGTTCCGCCACCCGGAGCTCGAAGGCGCGCTCCGGCACCTCCTGGAGCGGTAGTGGCCGTACCCGACCACGAGCGCTACATGGGGTGGGCCATACAGGTCGCCCGGGGCAACCCCGACGCGCCGTTCGGGGCCGTGATCGCGGACCACGACACCGGCGAGATCCTCTCCGAGGGCCTCAACGACGCCCGGCGCAGCCCGGTGCTCCACGGCGAGACCGACGCCATCCTGCGCTTCGCCGACACCCGCCCCGACGCCGACTGGACGCGCCTGACCCTCTACACCACCGCCGAGCCGTGCCCGATGTGCGCCGGAGCCATCCTCTGGTCCCGCATCCCTCGACTGGTCTTCGGCACCTCCGTACGGACCCTCAAGGAGCTCGGCCTGCCGCAGATAGACCTCCCCGCCAGAGAGGTCGCGGACCGGGCCTCCCCGTCCTTCGGGGAGTTGGAGATCACCGGCGGCGTCCTGGAAGAGGAGTGCGACGCCCTCTTCCGGGAACTCGCGAGTAGGTCTGGCACCGCATAGGGGCCTGCCGGCGGCTTCTATCCCAATATCTCCGCGTTGAACCCTTCTCCCAGGAGGAGGTCGCGGGCCACGGGGGCGGCGTCGGCGTCGAGGGTCAGGACCAGGGCGGCGCGTTCGGTGTTGGAGTGGCGGACGTAGAGGTCGAGGATGTTTATGTTGTTCGATCCCATGAGGGTCGTGACGCGGGCGAAGACGCCGGGCTGGTTCTCGACGGGTATAGCTATCTCCGCGTTGTGGCCGCTGCTCTCTATGAGGATGCCCCCGAGGTCGTCGTAGGCCTTGCGGGCCTCGAGGAAGCGGCGCTCTATGCTTTGGCGGTTCGAGATCTCGGTCCCTATCTGCGCCATGGAGC
>JACCZN010000047.1 GCA_013695915.1 Rubrobacter sp. | reverse complement strand
GAACTGCCCCTACGGGACCAGGGAGTAGCCGAGATCGGTCGCGATTCGGTCGAGCTCGGTCGTTAGCCCCGGATGCGAGAGGGGCACGTTGAGGCTCGGGGCCGTAGCGAGTAGGGGCTCTGCTCTTTCGTAGAGGGCCACCGCCGGCCGGTTGGCGTTCATAGACGAGGAGTAGAACAGGCCGGCGATCTCCGGGTAGGCCTCGTATACAGCGCGCGACCAGCGCCTGCAGGTCGGCCTCGGCCCGGAGCTTATCTTCATCGAGGCCCCGGCGCGGGTCGGCCAGTTGCTGGTGAGGTCCAGCAGCTCAATCTCCTCGCGCAGCTCGAAGCCCACGAGCCACGGCTCCCTGCGCCGGACACCTATAGTGCGGTCCGTCTGAAACACCTCGGCGACGCAAGTCTTTATCTCCGTGGCGGCGTAGAGGACGCCGTAGCCCTCACAGAGGCCTCTTGGTTCGGGATGGTGGTCAAAGCGGGCTCCGGCGAGCGGCCCGAAGTGCCGAAACTCTCTCCAGCCCGCCGGATGATCCCCGCCGCGGAAGTAGATCCGAAACAGCAGCCTCCCCGCCGCTACCCGTGCGGGCTCTGCTCCGATCCGGCACAGTAGCTCTGTGCCGGGCGGGTTGGGCAGCTTGGACAAGGCCGGATCGGAGGTTCCCGTCGAAGGCCCGCGCCTACAGCTCCGCGGCCAGGAGCTTCAGGGCCTCCGGCAAGCCGCCCGAGAGTAGCCAGTCCCTCGGGGAGACCGGATCTCCCTCCTCCGACAGGTAGAGGTCCGGGTCGGGCTCGGTGAACCACCGCTCGACCGACACCGGATGTGCGTCGGCTGCCAAGACGCGCAGCACCTCCCCGACGTGCGCCACCTCCCCCTCTGCAGCGAACTGGAAGCGCGGCAGGCGCCTCTCCTTGCCGGCCCGGACCACATACAACGTACCCTCCGCCACCCGCTGCCGGACACGGCCCTCGGAGACCCCGAGCAGTTCGGCAGCCTCGGCCTCCGTGAGGGCCGAAGCCAACAGAGCCGCGTAGCGCGCCGCAGTGCTCGCCAACTGCTCGGCGGACCGGCTCCCCCCGTATCCGCGCCCCGAGAGTACGATGCCGCCCCGCTCCAGCACCGAGAGCTCCTGTTCTGTGAACTCCCCCCGCGGGTCCGCGACGACGCGCCCGACCGGCAGGCTCTCGACGCTCGCGGCGATCATCCGCCGCGTCTCGCCTAACATCTCCTCGAGGCTCCGCCCTATCCCCCGCTCCCCGAGATCCTTCTGCGTAACGCTCATCGCACCACCTTACAATAGCTAGCAACATTAGCTTTTGTAAGTATTATACCAGCGCTCCAGGGACTACGCGGGCTGGAACTGCCGGGTACAGGGCACCGAGTATCGCACCAACAGAACCCACCCGATAAGGTCCTATGGCGGTCTTACGAGCCGGATTCGTCCTTATCGGAACGCGATGCTAGCAACTACGAATGGAGCATCACCTTGCGGCCACAAAATCGACCCTCTGCGCCGATGGAATTACCCCACGTAATCCGCCAACGCCTCGCGCCAGTGCCTGAGTTCCGGGCTGCCAAGGGGAGAGAGGACGCCGTTGGCGGGGCGCGCTGCCGGTAAGGGGTACTCCGAGCTCGGGACCGGGTCGAGCTCCACCTCGATGCCGGAGAGGCGGAAGATCTCCTCCGCGAACTCGTACCAGGAGCAGGAGCCCGCGTTCGCCACGTGGTAGGTGCCGTAGAGGCCGCCCTCCAGGACCTCGGCGATGCCCCGCGCGAGGTCCTTCGCGTAGGTCGGGGAGATATACTCGTCGCTCTTGACCTTCAGGGAGTCGCGCTCGGCGCCGACGCGGAGCATGGTCCGCACGAAGTTGTACCCCTCACCGTAAACCCCCGCCGAGCGCACCACGTACCAGCGGCTCGACAGGCCCTTGACGTACTCCTCCCCGGCCAGCTTGGTCCGTCCGTAGGCGCTTATCGGGTTTGGGAGGTCGTCGGGGCCGTAGGGACGGTCGGCCTCTCCATCGAACACGTAGTTGGTGCTGACGTGCAAGAGCTCGCAGCCGAGCCGCTCGCCGTGCTGGGCCAGGTTGCGCGGCCCCAGGGCGTTTGCCCGGTAGGCG
>JACCZN010000336.1 GCA_013695915.1 Rubrobacter sp. | reverse complement strand
GGGTGGCGGAGCGCCAGCAGAGTTTTCACGGGTCGGGGTTGGAGACCGAGACGGTAGAAATCCCGCGGGAGTTTATGGAACGGCTAACCGATGCGCTTTGCTATGCGGCGTGATGGCTAAACTCCAGCTCAGTGGATAGGGAAAATAAGGGCCGAGGCTCTCTACCCCGCCCCACGTGCGTCTACTCCTATAACCCGAGCTCTATACGCTGGCTCTCACTCTCGAAGAATCCCGAGGTTACTTCGAGCTCAAAACCTTCGGCCTCTGGCGGAACCGCATACACCGTCTGTATCTCTTGGGACAAGCCGGGGTTGACGCGATCTAGCATGAACAGGCTCGTGTCTTCGGGCAGATAGAATACAGCATCGCTGTCGGTCTCATACTGGCGCATCTCGCTATCGTAGAGGTACAGCCCGATATCAGAAACCGTTACCGGCTCATTGCCGTTGTTGGCAAAGGTGAAGGAGACGAGAATGAAGTTGCCGGTCAGCGGCTCGTCAACGTCGTACGGGTCCTCTAACTGCGAGACATTCTCCGCATTCGTTACCGTGTAACTGACGTCGCCAACGGAGACCTCTTCACCGATGCTGGCGACCTGCTCCTCTTCCGCTACCTCCTCCTCTGCCTCGTCGGCTGGCGCCGCCTCGCCTCCTCCTTCGCTACCGTTGCCAGCGGTCTCTTCATCACCACCAACGACTGCCACAAGGATGCCGAGCAAGACAACGACCACGATTATCCCTAGGCAACCCATGAGGACAGGGTGTCTCCGGTTTTGCTCTCCTTGTGGAGCTCCAGTCGGAGTCTGCGACTGAGGCGGTGGCGGCACACCAACGTCGGCTTCAGGTGTAGAAACCCGTGCCGTCTCATGTGCGGGACGCCCGCAGGAGGGACAGAATTGGGCACCCTCGGAGAGCGCGTTTCCACAATTTTCGCAATATCTGGCCATGGTTTTCCCCATCCTATGTAGAGGGAGGGGAAAATTCCTCCCTCTACTGATCTACTCTCCCTCTACTGATCTACTACTACCTGCGCCTGATGAAGGCGAGTCCCAGACCCGCGGCGACCATGAGGCCGGCCAGCGGGAGCAGGAGAGCCGGTCCGCCGGTATCAGGCAGAGCGGTAGCGTCCGCCGCAGCTCCTGGAGCGGCCTCCGGCGGAGCAGTCTCGTCTACAGGGGTAGGGGCTTCAGCAGGGTCCTCTCCGAAGACTATCTGCCCACTGTCGCAGGCAAAGCCGTTCCCGTCCGGGTCCAGGATGGCCTGCTCCTCGGGGGTGGCGTTGAAGTCGAAGAACTGCTGTGCCTGAAACTGCGTCGTGAAGTCGTCGCAACTAACTGGGGCGGCAGGCTCTTGCTCCTCCGCAACCGGCACGAGCCCCGCTTCCACAAGCCCCGCCTCGAACCGCTCTAGCCCGGCCTGTTGCTCGGCGGGAGTTGCTGCGGGGTCTCCCTGGCACCCCTCACCGGCCGGTATCGTTCCCGGAGGGCATGCCGTCCCCGTCTCCGGAAAAACCGGCGCATTACAGACTACAGAGCCCTCACCAAAGACCTCTTCGCACGGAACGGCGCTATCTATCTCTTCCTGAGTCGGTGGTCCGGGCTCTTGAGTTAGAGCGGAGGGCGCTAGCATCAGCAGGCCCAGCATCGCTAGCATGGCCCCGAACAACAGCGGCATGTATGGGATGCCTCTACCCCTTGTCGTTTCCTGCATCTGCATGGTCTCTCCCTTCCAGTAGCCTCCTCGAGGAGCACCAAAGCCTTCCCCTCCCCGGCTCAGTATATGTTAGAGAGATTACTAGCTTTGGTCAACCGGATGGAAGAAAACCGGCCCGACTTCGCAGGGCGCCTTACGAACGGTTACAACTTGGTGCGCGGTGTTTTCCCCGTCACCTGAAGGAGGCGGTCCCCACACCTGTTCTTCTGTAGCCGCGGATTGTCCGCACTGTGCGGATTTTTCCCGTGCGGCTTCCGTGTGGCGGGTGTGTGCCGGAGCCGTGTTTCGAGCACACACCTCCCGGCTCCGAGGCTGTGTCACCGTGCTCGTTCTCCGCTCTCCGGTACGAGAGCTCACTCCTCGTCGAGCCTCCGCGCGATGCCCCGGCTCATGGCCCGGGCTATGAGGGGCCGGAGCCTGCGTGCATCCTGGTACGCGTCGTCGAAATCCGAGAGTCCGATCTCGATCAATACGAACTCCATCTCGTCAAAATCGACTGCGACGGTCGCTTCGAGGAGACGCCGGTAGTCCTCGCCGGTCAGATCGTCAACGGTCTTCACTGCCGAGCACCTCCTCGAGCTCGCGTCGCTTGTCTTTGAGCTCCTTACCGACTCGGCTTCGGCGCTCGACGACGTTGCCGATGGCGAGGTTGCGGTAGACTGCCTGGTTCCCCCCGCGCCTCTTCTCGGCCTCGGTCGTGAACGCTCCTCGTTCCTCTCGCGCCAGCCGGACCATCTCACGTTTGTGGCGTCGCAGATCATCGGCGAGAGTGTCGCTCACCAGAGAGACTGGCTCGACACGCAGCCGGTCTCTGATCCGGTCGTATTGCACGTTCACTCCCAGGCGGCGAAGCTCGTCTAGCGTCTGTCTGGCGTCCACTAGAACCACCCCACGTCGCCATCATCGAGCGTGGCGTCTATATCCATCTGCTGCCCTGCACAGAGGTCATCAGGATTACTATGCTTAGCGTCCCCGTCCCCGTCCCTCTTAGGGGGTTGGGACGCCGGGACGCTAATCTGGACCTGCTCAGTGCGCCCGTCGACCTTTCCCGTAGCCTCGACGACACCTTGCTTGCGCAGCCCCGTCAGGGCATTCTTCACGGTCTTGGTGGCAAGCTCGGCGCGCTCGGCTATGTCCTCCGGGTAGGCCGGGCCGCCCGTCCTGAGCATTTCGCGGGCGGCTTTTCTGTGTGTGGAGTGGGCGACTGGACTTCGCGGAGAGCCGCTGTGTGCTCCTGTGTGGCCGCCGGAGGTCCCGGTAGGGGTCTCGTAGGGAAGAGCCCCCGGAGAAGCTGTGTGGAGCTTGTGGCTAAAGCTCCGCTGTCTCCGCGCCGATAACGAGCTATGTCTGGCGAACCCATGCGGGAGATCACCGGGGACGAGGTAGAAGGCGCGTGCGCGGCCTTCCTGATAGCTCACGAGGGCTGTGGCGGCGCCGTGGAGTTCGGCAAGCTCGCCGATACCCTCATCTGCCACTGCGCCATCCACGACGAGACCTTGACGTATCGGGTCCGCGATAGCTAGGCGGCTTCCCAGGTGATCTGCGGCGCGCCGGAGGTGATCGCCGCGGAGAAGCTGACGGTGTTAGTCGTTTTGCAACTTGGTAAGCACCATGTGTCCCGTGAGTGCGGCCTCGACGCTGATCTTGGCGGTCTCGAAGTCCCGGATCTCACCGATCATCACGATGTCCGGGTCGCCGCGCAGGATGCTCCGCAGGCCGGAGGCGAAGGTCAGCCCGGCCTTCGGGTTGACCTGGACCTGGTTCACGCCCTTCATCCGGAACTCGACCGGGTCCTCGACGGTGATGATGTTCTTCTCCTGGGTGTTCAGCTCCCCGAGTGTGGCGTAGAGGGTGGTGGACTTCCCGGAACCGGTCGGACCCGTCACCAGCACAGCCCCGTAGGGCCGGCGGAAGACCTCCTCGTAGGCCTCGAAGACCTCGGGCGCGAAGCCGAGCTTCCCGAGGTCCGCCTCGACGCTCGAGGTGTCGAGCAGCCGCAGCACGACCTTCTCACCGTAGACGGTAGGCAGCGAGGCGACCCGGAAGTCTACCCTCTTGGAGCTCAGCTTCACCGAGAACCGCCCGTCCTGGGGGACCCGGCGCTCGGCGATGTCGAGGTTCCCGACGATCTTGAACCGGGCGATGACCCCGTTCTGGAGCTTGGTGGGTATGGACATCACCTCCCGCAAGACCCCGTCCACCCGGAAGCGGACCGCGACCTGCTGGTCCCGGGGCTCGATGTGGATGTCCGAAGCCCCGTCGGAGACGGCCTGCTGGAGGATGGAGCTTACAAGACGGATGACGGGTTTCTCGTCGGGGCTGGCCTGTACGCCGAGGTCGAGGTCCTCGGAGTCCCTCTCTCCCTCTCCGGCAGCGTCCTCCAGTATCCCGGCGACCTCCTCACCGACGGCGAAGAGCTTGGTCTGCACCTTGCTTATGTCGTTCTCGGAGGCCACCACGGGCCTCACGGGGTAGCCGGAGACCATCTTCAAGTCGTCCAGGGCATAGATGTTGGTCGGGTCCCCGACCGCCACCACGAGCCGATGTTCCTCGACCCGCAGCGGCACCACCCCGTGCTTTCTGAGCATCTTCTCCGGCACGAGGCCGAGCGCCCCCGGGTCCACGTCGTTCTCGGAGAGCTCTATGTACTCCAGGCGCAGCCGCTGGGCGTTGGCTCGCCCGAGGTCCTCCTCTGTGATGAAGCCCAGGGAGACGAGTATCTTGCCGAGGTCCCGGGGATCCTCCCTCTGCACCTCCACGGCCCGCTGTATCTGTCCCTCGTTGATCTTGCCCTGCGCGAGCAGGACGTCCCAGGTCTTGCCGGACCGCGCCCGGGACCGCTCGGTCTTTACTGGGCCGACGAGACCCCCACCCTCGGAGACCTCCTCCTTTCCGCTCGGCGCCTCTCCGCTGCCGTTCAGGTGCCGCCCGAGCGAGATTACCCGCGCGGCCTCCTCGAGCCTGGACCGCAGTTGCTCGCCGTCGAGGGGCTTTGTCAGGTACTCGTCGGCCCCGGCCTGCATACCCTGCAGCAGGTGCTCCTTGCTGTCGAGGGCGGTTAGGAAGACGAAGAAAGTATACCCCTCCCGGGTCACCTCCCGGACCTTGCGGCACAGCTCGGGGCCGTCCATGACCGGCATCATCCAGTCGCTCACGATGACCTGTATGGAGGGGTCGTTCTCGAAGATCTCCAGGGCTTCCTTGCCATCGGAGGCCGCGAGGCACTCGTGCCCGATCTTCTCTACGGTCCGCCTGGTGATCTTGCGCGATATCGCGTCGTCTTCGGCTATCAGGACCTTCATACTAACCCTTCTATACTCCGGCCACCCGAGGACCGGGGCTCCACAGGAGCCCCTCCGGTGACCTTCCTCAACATACCACCCCGCCCACGCACCGCCAGAGAGGCTACCCCAGGGCCCGGCTCATAGCGGCCACGTCCGGCTCCCGGCCGAGCCATACCCTCTGGGCCTCCACCCCCTGGTAGAGCAGCATGCGCCCGCCGGAGACCGTCCGGGCCCCGCGCTCCCCGGCCCGGCGGACCAGCGCCGTCTCTCCCCCGGCGCGGTAGACCGCGTCGCAGATCACGAGGTCCCCGCGCAAATGCTCCTCCGGCACCGGCAGGGGGTCGTCGTCCTTCATGCCCAGGTACGTCGTGTTGACCAGGACCTCCGCCCCCGCGACCGCTTCCCCGAGACCCTCCAGCCCCTGCGCCCGGACCTCCGCCTCCGGCGACATCTCCCGGAGCTTCCGCCGCAGGCCTTCCGCCCGCCCGGGGGTCCGGTTCGCGATACCGAGGGCGCCGACCCCCTCCCGGAGCAGGGCCACGGCAACGGCGGCCGCGGCACCCCCGGCGCCGAGCAGCAAAACGCTGCGTCCGGCGAGCTCGACCCCGGCCTCCCGGCAGGCCTCCAGGAAGCCGCTCCCGTCGGTGTTCAGGCCCTTCAGACCGCTCTCCCGGACCTCCACGGTGTTGACCGCCTCCGCGACCCGGGCGGACTCGTCGAGCTCGTCGAGCAGCGGGAGTATCGCGGCCTTGTGCGGCATGGTCACGTTGAACCCGAGGAAACCGAGCGCCCTGAGACCCCTCACGGCGTCGGGTAGGTCCCCCGGCCGCACGTCGAGCGGCACGTAGGCGTACTCCAGCCCTCCCCCATCCGGCCCGCGGGCCGCGGCGAAGGCGGCGTTGTGCATCCTGGGGCTCAGGCTGTGGCCTATGGGATGACCCATGACGCCCAGCAGCCGCGTTCTTCCGTCTGGTATCTCTTGCATCAGAGAAGGGACCTCGACTCCTTGATAGCCTCTAACGTATTTATCGGGCCGGAGGGGGTTTTACTTTAACGTCCGGCAGCTTCCTTGGCCTGCACGGCAAGATCCCCCCGTCCAGCACGAGGGGCCACCTCCCGGAAGGCGCGGGGCTCCGGGACCGGCGAGCCCCCGGAGCATCGAGGCGCTCCTCGAGCCCGGCCTCGTAGCACCTCAAGGGCGCTCTCTCAGGTCCAGGTACTCCTGCAACATGCGGGCCGCCGCCAGGTGGTCCACCGGCTCCTTGCCGGCCCTCCCGGCCCCGCGGCGCCGGCTCCTGCGCGGAGTGCGGCCGCCATCCCCGGGACCGGCGCTCGCGCTCCGGGCGAGGCGCGTGGTGAACCGCTCGTCCCACTCCACGAACCGTACCTCCGGCAAGCGCCGGCGCAGCTCCTCGAGCTGCGAGAGCGTCTTCCGGGCCTGGAAGCCCACCTCGCCGCCGAGCGTCTTCGGGACGCCCGCCACTACCTCCGCGACACCCTCCCTGTGGACGAGCTCCTCCAGGTATTCCGGCAGACGCCCGCTCTCCACGACCTCCAGGGGCCGCGCGACCCTCGCGCCGGGGTCCGATATCGCCACCCCCGTCCTGACCTCCCCGAGGTCCAGGGCGAGGACCGGTCCGGCGGCGGAAGCTGCGGGGTCCAGAGGGCTAACCCCCCGCAGAGCCCCCGCCCGACAGCCTCTCACCGAGCACCTCGCGGACCCTGGATAGCGCCTCGGGTATCGAGGCCAGGTCCCCGCCGCCCGCCTGGGCCATGGTCGGGCCACCCCCGCCCCCGCCGCCGAGGATGCCGGAGACCTCCTTGACCACCTCCCCGGCCGGGACCTTCTCCGAGACCTCCAGGTGGAGGTTCGCTACGACGACCGCCTTGCCGCCCAGGTCCGCGGCCAGCACGACCGCCGACGGGCCGCCGAGGCGGTTCTTCACGTCGTCGGAGAGCTGGCGCAGCCCCTTTACGTCCGCCGCCGTTACCTGGCCCGTGACCACCCGGGCACCGTCCATCTGCACCGCGCCCTCCACCAGGCTCCCCACCTCCTCGAGCCCCGCCTGGAGCGTCTTCTCCCGCGCGGCCTCCCGGGCGTCCTTGATCTCCCGCTGCAACCCGTCCACCGCCCGGGGTAGCTCCTCGACCTCCACCCGCAGTTCCCCGGCGGCCTCCTCGGCCTTACCGGTCGCCTCCAGCAGGTACCGCAGCCCCTCGCGGCCCGTGATGACCTCGATGCGGAAGAGGTCCGCGCCGTGCTTGCGGTTGGAGAGGACCTTGAAAGCACCGATCTCGGCGCTCGCCCGCACGTGGGTGCCGCCGCAGAGCTCCCGGGAGAACCCATCTATCTCCACGACCCGCACGAGGTCCCCGTACTTCTCCCCGAAGAGCATCATCGCCCCGAGGTTGCGGGCCTCGTCCAGCGTGGTCGTGAAGTAGCGGACGGGCTGGTTCTCCGTGACCTTCTGCAGGCACAGCTCCTCCACGCGCCGGAGCTCCTCCTCCCCCACGCGCCCGGGGTAGCGGTAGTCGAACCGCAGGCGGTCCGGCCCCACGTAGCTCCCGGCCTGCGCCACGTCCCGCCCGAGCACCGCCCGCAGCGCCCAGTGCAGGATGTGGGTCGCGGTGTGGTTCGCCTCTACCTGCTGGCGCCGGACCCGGTTTATGGAGGCCGTTACCGGCGCGCCCTCCTCTATGGCCCCCCGCTCGACCCGGCACTGGAGCACCTGGTAGTCGCCGGCCGGTATTACGTCGAAGACCTCTAGCTGCCCGTCTTCGGAGGTCACCCAGCCCTCGTCGGCTACCTGCCCGCCACCCGTAGCGTAGAACGGGTTCTCTGCGAGGACCACGTAGAGCTCCCCGGCCTCCCCACCGGGCACGGTATCGGCGGCGAGCACCCGGGTCTCGACCTGCTCCCGCTCGTAGCCCACGAACCGGCTGGATATCTCCTTGTCCCGGAACGCCGCGACCGCCCGGTCGTAGCCCTCCGCAGCCTCTCGCGCCCGCTCGCGCTGGTTCTCCATCGCGCTCTCGAAAGCCGCCTCGTCCAGCGCGAGCCCCCTCTCGGCGAGCACCTCCCGCGTGACCTCTATCGGGAAGCCATAGGTGTCGTGCAGGGCGAAGGCCGTCTCCCCGGAGAAAGCCTCGCCGCTGGTGTGCCAGATCTCCCGCTCCAGGTAGCTCATGCCCGAGTCGTACACCTGTATGAACCGCTCCGCCTCGCCCTCGACGATGCGCCGGACCTCCCCCCGCGCTTGCCGCAACTCCTCGTACACGCCGCCCATGTAGTCCACGACCACCTCCACCAGCGCCGCGACCTCCGCAGCACCCATGCCGAGCCGCGAGTAAGCCTCCCGCGTAGCCCTGCGTATTATGCGGCGAAGTACGTACTCCCGGCGCTGGTTGCCCGGGCGGACACCGTCGGCTATCAGGAAGGCCATGGCGCGGGCGTGGTCGGCGAGTATGTACAGTGCCCGGTCCGTGGCCGCCGAGGCGCCCATCTCTGCGTTCGCGGAGCCCGAGGCCCGTATCTTCTCGAAAATAGGGGCGTAGAGGTCCGTCTCGTAGACGCTCTGGACGCCCTGGACCACCGCCACGGTCCGTTCGAGGCCGAGGCCGGTGTCGATGCCGGGCTTCGCCAGGGGTGTGAGGGTGCCGTCCGGGCGCTGCT
>JACCZN010000335.1 GCA_013695915.1 Rubrobacter sp. | reverse complement strand
CGGGAGACTGCCGTCCGGGCTCCTCTCTGCGGCCTCGCGCCGGCTCGCAGGCCCGGTCTCATCGCGAGACCGCCCTGGCCGAGTCCTGGCCCTTGGGGGTGAGCGAGACCTCGCCCCGCCCGTTGCTCATCTGCACGAGCCCCGTGCGGGAGGCCTCTCCGAGGGTCGCCGCCAGCCTGCCGCCCTCCCAGTCCAGGTGGAGGGAGAGCTCCTCCTCGGTGGTCTCGCCGCCGAGCCTCTCCAGCCGCGCCAGCACCAGGTCGCGCGAGAACGTGCGGCGGTTGCGGCGGCGGCGCAGGAGGCCTGCCAGGAGACCGTGGGAGGGCGAGACGAGCAGCGCCAACAAGAAGAAACCGCCGGCGACGACCGCCATCATCCCGGCGATCGCCACATCCATCAGGGCGGCCAGGTAGTAGCCGGCCACGGAAGAGACGACGCCCAGCACCACGGAGAGGGCCATCATACGCAAGAGCTTCTCGGTAAGCAGGTAGGCCGTTGCGGGCGGCACTATGAGGAACGCAACGACCAGTATCGCACCGACCGAATCGAAGGCACCGACGGTCGTGGCCGAGACGGCTCCCATGAGCAGGTAGTGAACCAGCGTCGGCGAGAGGCCAACGGCGGCCGCCATGCCGGGATCGAAGGTGCCTATCTTCAACTCCTTGTACAGCAGAGAGACGAGGGCGACGGCCAGCACCGTCACGATGCCCAGAGCCCAGAACGAGCGCGGTCCCAGGTCCACACCTCCCACTATCAGGGAGTTTAGCGGGGAGAAGGCGATCTCGCCGTAGAGCACGTGCTGGAGGTCGATGTGTACGTCCGTGGCGAACCTCGATACCAGGAACACCCCCAGAGCGAAGAGGGCCGTGAAGACGATACCTATAGAGGAGTCTTCATTCACCCTCCCCGTGTTCCTGAGCTTCTCCACCAACACCGCGCAGAGCAGGCCGAAGGCCCCGGCGCCGACGAGCGAGGTGAGCGGCCCCAGGCTCTCGGAGATAAAGAAGGCAACGACGATGCCGGGCAGGACGGCGTGGCTTATGGCATCGCCCATCATCGCCATCTGGCGCAGCACGAGCATCGTTCCCAGCAGAGCGCACGGCACGGCCACCAGTATTCCGGTCGTAATTATTATGAAGTCCGAGCTCATCTCACACCCCCCTCACCCGGCGCGGCAGGTGCTCCCCCCAGGGCCTCCCGGCGGTTGCGGCGGTCCCGGATCCAGCTCCACACAAAGCCCCGGCTGCTCCCCACGAACAGGGAGAGTACGAGGATGCCGGTGGCGACGAGCACTATCAGGGGTCCCGTGGGCAGGTTCGCGCCCGTGGCGCTGATGAGCGCCCCGGTCACCCCGCTGAGCGCCCCGAAGAAGCCCGAGATAAAGATCATGTTCGAGAGCCTCTCCGTCCACTGCCTCGCGGCGGCGGCCGGGGTTATGAGCATCGCGGCCATCAGCACCACGCCCACCGCCTGTATGCCTATGATGACCGCCACCGCGATGAGCGAGGTCAGGAGCACGTTGAGCTTCACCATCGGGTATCCGAGGCTGGCGGCGAAGTCCGGGTCGAAGGAGAGCAGCTTGAACTCCTTGAAGAGGAGGGCGACCAGAAAGAGCGCCACGGCGGCCAGTACGCCCATCGTGACCACGTCATCCCGGACCAGCGTGGCCGCCTGGCCGAAGATAAAGCGGTCGAGCCCGCCCTGGCCGGCGTCGCCGGTCCCGGCGATGTAGGTAAGGAGCACGACCCCGGCTCCGAAGAACACGGAGAGCACGATGCCCAGAGCCGCGTCCTGCTTTATGCGCGTCTGGCGCACGACGGCGAGGATGAGAAGCGCGCCGAGCCAGGCCGAGAGGGCAGCGCCGGCGAGCAGCACCGCGGAGGTCCTGGCGCCGGTCAGTATGAACGCCACGCACACGCCGGGGAGCGCGGCGTGCGCCAGCGCGTCCCCGAGCAGCCCCTGCCGCCGGAGGACGGCGAAGGAGCCCAGAGCGCCCCCGACTACCCCGAGGACGGCCGACCCCAGGGCCACGTTTCGGAGGGTGTAGTCGAACACGAGGTCCGTCAGCAGCTCTATCATCGGGGCTGCCTCAGGTCCCGGAGAGGAACGCTACGTTCCCACCGTAGGCGGCGGCTACCGTTTCCCGGGTAAAGGCCTCCTTCACCGGCCCTTCGGCCACGAGCTCCTTGTTCAGGATTACTACCCGGTCGAAGTACTCGGCGACGGTCCCGAGGTCGTGGTGAACGACGACCACGGTCTTGCCCGCGTCTCTTAGCTCCCGCAGGAGGGCCACGATGGCCTGCTCGGTCTTGTAGTCCACCCCGGCGAAGGGCTCGTCGGTGAGGTAGAGATGTGCGTCCTGGGCGAGGGCCCGGGCCAGGAAGACCCGCTGCTGCTGGCCGCCGGAGAGCTGGCTGATCTGCCTCCCGGCGAAGTCCGCCATGCCGACCTTCTCCAGACACTCCATCGCCTTCTGGCGCTCGTGGCGTCCCGGCCTGCGGAACCAGCCGAGCTTCCCATAGAGGCCCATCATTACCACGTCGAGGGCATCCGTGGGGAAGTCCCAGTCCACGCTGCCCCTCTGCGGCACGTACCCGACCCACTGCCGGGCCCTGGCGAAGGGCTGACCGTAGATGGTTGCCCGTCCCGCCGCCGGTTGCATGAGGCCCATGATCACCTTGAGGAGCGTGGTCTTGCCCGCGCCGTTGGGTCCGACTATAGCGACGAGCTGCCCCTCGGGAGCTTTGAAGCTCACGTCCCACAGGACGGGCTGGTCGCGGTAGGCGGCGGTGAGCCCCCTGGCCTCCAGGGGGCTCACATCCGGCGGAGCTTTGTGAGACCTCAGCTTCATGTAAGTCCTTCCTCGATGATCTCTGCATTCTGACGCATCGCACCGGCCAGGGTACCGGTCGCGGTGCCCGGCTCCCCGAGGGCGTCGCCGTAGAGCTCGCCCCCGATCTCCACGTCCCAACCCCTGTCCTGGGTAGCGGCCTGGACGGACTCGATGCCGCGCGGCGGTACGCTCGTCTCACTGTATATTGCTCCTATCTCGCGCTCGGCCAGGAAGTCGGCGACCTCCTGAACATCGCCCGAGCCCACCTCAGCATCTGTGCTGATCCCCTGCAGGCCCTGGACCTCAATACCGTACCTTTCGCCGAAGTACCGGAAGGCATCGTGGGCCGTCACGAGCACCCGCTGCTCCTCGAGGATCGAGGAGATACTCTCCTCGACAAAGGTGTCGGCCTCCTCAAGCTCCTGCTGGTACTCCTCGCCGCGCTGCTCGAAGTCCTCGGCAGCGTCGGGCCTGAGCTCCGAGAGTTGCTCGACGACCGGATCCACCGCTGTCTGCCAAAGATCCAGGTCAAACCAGACGTGCGGGTCGAACTGGTCCTCGTAGTCCTCGGACTCGAGGAGCTCTTCCTCCGGAACGTTCCCCGTCACCTGCACCGTGGGGGAATCCTGTCCAACCTGCACCAGGATGTCCTGCATCTGCCCCTCCAGGAAGAGCCCGTTGTAGAAGACGACGTCCGCATCCTGCAACGCCGACACGTCTCCCTGACTGGCATTGTAGAGGTGCGGGTCGACCCCGGGACCCATGAGCGCCGTGACCTCCACGTCATCCCCGCCAACCTGCTCGACAAGGTCCCCGATTATGTTGGTGGTCACCGTAGCCTGTATCGGCTGGTCTTCCGCCAGGGCCTCGCCGGAGCCTTCCTCGGAGTCCCCCCCGCAACCGACCGCGAGAGCCGCAGCCAACACCCCCGCCAGAGAGACCTTTAGAAAACGCCTCAGGTCCATCGCGGAAATAGCTCTCACCCTGCCGACCGTCCGAGCACTCATGCTGCCTCCAATATTAATTGTTTAGGGACGGCTAAATTATGAATCATGAAGTTCTAACAGTCAAGATCTCCAATGCTCATAAATATATTAGAAGCGCATCAGGAGGCTATACAAACCCGGTACAGGTGCTCCGGAGAGACA
>JACCZN010000314.1 GCA_013695915.1 Rubrobacter sp. | reverse complement strand
AACCTCCGCGTATTTCCGGCGGTCTCCTCCGTGGCGCTCGCCGCGGCGCGGGCCGGTATTCCGTGGGAGGATGCGGTAACGGTCAGCGCCCACGGCCGCGACCCGCGATGGGCGGTGAACGTCTGCCGGGCACACCCTAAGGTGGCGGTCTTGACCGCGCCGGGGTTCGGGCCGGCGGAGCTTGCGGCGGAGCTCGACCGGCCGGCGTGGAGGAGGACGATGTTCGTCGCCGAGAGGCTCGGCGGGCCGGAGGAGCGGACGTTCCGTGGGAGCCTGGCGGAGGTGGCGGCGCGGAGCTGGCGGGACCCGAACGTGGTGCTCTGCGTCGACGAGGAGCGTGGGGCCCGGAAACGCTGGATCTCCGGCCCCGAAAGGGCCGGTGGGTGGGCGCTCCCGGAGGAGGAGTTCGAGCACCGGTCGGCCATGATCACCAAACCCGAGACCCGCGCCCTGGTGCTGGCCCGGCTCGCCCCGCGGCCGGGCGACCTCGTCTGGGACGTGGGCGCCGGGAGCGGGTCCGTCGCCGTGGAGTGCGCCCGCCTCGAGGCCGCGGCGGTGGCGGTCGAGCGTGACGGCGAGAGCTGCGGCCGCATCCGGCGCAACGCCGCCCGGCACGGCGTCTATGTCGAGGTGGTCGAAGGTGAGGCCCCGGGGGCTCTCGGGGACCTGCCGGAGCCAGACGCGGTCTTTGTCGGCGGTACGGGCGGCGGCTTCGAGGAGGTCCTGAAGCTCGCCGCCGTCCGGGCCCGCCGCGCGGTGGTGCTGACCCTGATCTCGCTGGAGCGCGTAGTCCCGGCCGGGGAGCTGCTCGAAAGCTGCGGCCTGGAGGTGGAGACGACGTTCCTGCAGGCCTCCCACCTGCGGGGCGTCGGCCCGCTGCACCGCCTCGCCGCCGAAACCCCGGTCTTCGTCGTCTCGGGCCAACGTTCGGAGAAACCGTGATCGGGCTGGTCCATGCCACCGCCAACGGCCGCCGCCGGGCCGAGCACCTGGCCGCCGTCTGGCAGGAAGCCCACCTCTACGAGGAGAGCGCGAAGACCTCCCTCCACCGGGCCTGGACGGAGTGCGACGGTATAGTGCTCTTCCTCGCGACCGGCGCCGCCGTGCGTCTCATTGCACCATTACTACGAGACAAGCACGAGGACCCGGGCGTCGTGACGGTTGACGACGCGGGCCGGTTCGCCGTGGTGCTCGCCGGGGGGCACGAGGGCGGGGCGAACGCCCTGGCGGATCGGGTCGCCGCGAGCCTCGGTGCCGAGGCTGTGGTGACCACGGCGAGCGACGCTTTGGGTGTACCGGCGCTGGACTCGTTCGGGCGGGACCTCGGTCTCCGGCTCGAAAAGGGAGGGGACGTGGCGGCCGTCTCCGCGGCACTCGTCTCCGGCGAGACCGTGCGCCTCGCCGCCGACCGGCGCTGGCCGTTCGGCCCGCTGCCGGAGAACCTGGTCCTCGCAGAGGGCCGGGAGGAGGGACCTGCCATCGTGGTCTCCGACCGTCTCCTGAAGCCGCCGCGTCCCTCGATCGTCTACCGTCCGCCCTCGCTCGTCGCGGGGGTCGGCTGCAGCCGGGGCGCGGCCCCGGACGAGATACTTGGCCTGCTCCGCGGCTCTCTGGAGGAGGCCGGGCTGTCCCTGGAGAGCGTCTCGGCGCTCGCGAGCGTGGACGTCAAGGCCGACGAGGCCGGGCTGCTCCTGGCGGCGGAGGAGCTCGGCGTGCCGCTCCGACTCTACCCGGCGGAGGAGCTCGCAGCCCGGGAGGTCCCGAACCCCTCGCCGGTAGTCGAGGAGGCTGTCGGTACCCCGAGCGTCTCCGAGGCCGCCGTGCTGCTCTCGGGCGGTGAGCTCGTGGTCGAGAAGCGGAAGTCGGCGAACGCCACCGTGGCCGTCGGGCGGCTCCCGGTGCGGGGGAAGCTCTCGCTGGTGAGCCTGGGGCCGGGTGAGGAGGGTCTACTGCCGCCACAGGCCCGCGAGGCGCTCGCCGCGGCTGAGCTCGTAGTCGGGCTGGACCAGTACGTAGACCGGGTCCGGCACCTTCTGAGGCCCGGAACGCGGGTGCTGATGCCGCCCCTGGGGGACGAGATAGAGCGGGCCCGGCTCGTCATAGACGAGGCTCGCGCCGGGGGGAGCGCCGCGCTGGTGTCGAGCGGCGACGTCGGGGTCTACGCCATGGCCTCCCCGGCGCTGGAGTTGCTCGGGGACGCCGACGACGTGGAGGTCTCCGTGGTGCCGGGCGTGACGGCGGCGCAGGCCGCGGCCTCGCTCCTCGGCTCTCCCCTCGGCCACGACCACTGCTCCATAAGCCTCTCGGACCTCCTGACGCCGTGGGAGGTCATAGAGCGGCGGGTGCGGGCGGCGGCCCTCGGGGACTTCGTGGTCTCCCTCTACAACCCCCGCTCGCGCGGCCGGGACTGGCAGCTAGGGAAGGTGCGTGGGATGCTCCTGGAGCATCGCTCGCCCGAGAACCCCGTAGGTATCGTCACGGACGCCTACCGTCCGACCCAGAGAGTGGCGCTCACGGACCTCGGCTCGCTCCGCGTCGAGGACGTGGACATGCTGACGGTAGTGGTCGTGGGCAACTCCCAGACATGGGTTACGGGGGGCCGGATGGTCACGCCGCGGGGGTACCTGGAGTGAGGCGGACCTTCGCCGTCACGGATGCCTGCCTGGGCTGCGGGGCCTGCATAAAGACCTGCCCGGAGAAGGCGATACAGCCTGCCCCGCGGGAGTACCCGTCGCCGCTTCTGGTGCTCGAGGACCGCTGCACGGCCTGCGCCGAGTGTGCCGAGGTCTGCCCGGCCGAGGCCTGCATACAGGTGCTCCTGGAGGACGAGTGAGACGCATACACCCCATCGAGGCCGAGAGCTACCGCATCCTGCGCGAGCTCGTGGACCTCTCCCACCTCGGACCGCTCGGCCGGGCCCTCGCC
The DNA here is from genome assembly GCA_013695915.1 of Rubrobacter sp. Taxonomy (GTDB): domain Bacteria; phylum Actinomycetota; class Rubrobacteria; order Rubrobacterales; family Rubrobacteraceae; genus Rubrobacter_A. The sequence continues at coordinate 6,703 of JACCZN010000314.1, read as the reverse complement.
GAGCGCGTAATACACGCCTCCGCCGACACCGGGTACGCCGAGAGCCTCTCACTCGACGAAGCCGCTCTTGAGAGGGGCCTCGCCGCGCTGCGGGAGGGGGCGCCGGTGGTCTCGGACGTGTGGATGGTAGCGGCGGGCATCACGGCCCGGGAGAGCGTCTGCCGGGTCTCTGACCCGCGCGCGCGGGAGTGGGCGGAGAGCCTCGGCATCACGCGCTCGGCGGCGGGCTTCCGGGTGGCGGCCGGGGAGGCCGGGCCGGGGGCGGTGTGGGTGGTCGGGAACGCCCCGACGGCGCTCTTCGAGCTCCTAGGGCTCGGGGTGGAGCCCGCGCTCGTCGTCGGGCTCCCGGTCGGCTTCGTGGGGGCTGCGGAGTCTAAGGAGGCGCTGCTCCGGAGCGGGCTACCGGCCACCGCCAACCGGGGTCCGAAGGGGGGCTCCGCGGTCGCGGCGGCGGCGGTAAACGCGCTGATCTACTACGAGGAGGGATAGCATGCGCAACGGCAGAGACGGCAAGGACGGGAGCCCCGGGTTGCTGATCGTGGGCCACGGCAGCCGCGACGAGCGGGGGGCAAAGGAGTTCCACGAGCTCGTCCGCCTCACGCGCGACAAGGAGCCGGAGCTGCCGCTGGAAGGGGGATTCATAGAGCTGTCGCGGCCCCCGATCTCCGAGTGCGTCACCAGCCTCGCGGAGCGTGGGGCGCGGAGGATAGCGGCCGTACCCCTGATGCTGCTCGCCGCGGGCCACGCCAAGGACGACATACCCGCGACCCTCGTGCGGGAGAAGATGACCCACCCGGACCTCGACTTCCAGTACGGCCGGGCCCTCGGTGTCCGCCCGGAGCTCCTCGCGCTCATGGAAGAGCGCATCTCAGAGGTCGTTACGCCCGAGGAGAAGGCGGAGACCGCCGTGCTCGTGGTCGGGCGTGGCTCCTCGGACCCGGACGCGAACTCCGACATCTCCAAGATAGCCCGCCTCTTCTACGAGGGCCGCGAGTACCCGATGGTCGAGGCCGCCTACGTCAGCATGACGCCCCCGGGGGTGGAGGCCGGGCTGGAGCGCTGCCGGAGGCTCGGGGCCCGGCGCGTCGTGGTCTTCTCGTACTTTCTGTTCACCGGCGTCCTCGAGGAGCGCATCCGGGAGCAGGTCGCCCTTTTCACGCAGGAGAACCCGGGCGTAGAGGTCCGGTACGCCGGGTACTTCGGCCCCGACGAGTTGGTGGCGGACCTGCTGCTCGAACGCTACCGGGAAGCCCTTCAGGGAGACATCCGCATGAACTGCGACGTCTGCGTCCACCGCGTCGCGCTGCCCGGCTTCGAGGAGAAGGTCGGCGCCCCCGCCACCCCCCACTATCACCCCGACGAGCCGGGCCACGACCACGGTCACGGCCACGGCCACCACCACTAGGGGAGGGGAAGAGTGGCTATAGAGGAGCGGGTCCGGGAGCTGGCCGGGGAGGTGGAGGCCGCCGACGCTGCGGCGGCGGAGAAGGCGCGGGCCCGGCACCTCGAGCTGACCAAGCCGCCGGGGAGCCTCGGGCGGCTGGAGGAGGCCGGGGTTCGGCTGTCCGGTATCTCGGGTGCGTGTCCACCTCCGGTGCCGGAGCGTCCGGCCGTCGTGATCTGTGCCGGAGACCACGGGGTCCTCGCCCGGGGGGTCTCCCCGTGGCCGCAGGAGGTAACGGCCCTGATGGTCCGGAACTTCTGTGAAGAGGGGGCGGCGGCCAACGCTCTCGCGAGGACTGCCGGGGCGCGGGTCAGCGTGCTGGACGTGGGCGTCGCCGGGGAGCTACCCGGCCACCCCCGGCTCCGGGGGGCGAAGGTGAGGTCCGGGACGGACGACCTGAGCGCCCGCCCGGCCATGACGCGCGAGGAGGCGTCGCGGGCCGTGATGGCCGGGGCCGGTATCGCCGAGGAGCTCGTGGAGAGCGGGGAGGTAGACCTCCTCGTCACCGGTGACATGGGCATCGGGAACACTACCCCGGCGGCGTGTCTGATCTCCGCTTTCACCGGCCGTCCGCCGTCGGAGGTTACGGGCCGGGGCACGGGGATAGACGACGAGACCTACGAGCTGAAGGTCCGGGTGATCGAGGAGGCCCTCCGGCTACACGAGCCGGATCCGGAAGACCCTCTGGGCGTCCTGGCGGCCGTCGGGGGGCTGGAGCACGCCGCGCTCGCGGGCCTCGTCCTGATGGGTGCCGCCTGCCGGGTGCCCGTGGTCCTCGACGGTGTCTCGTCCGGTGCCGCGGCCCTGGTAGCCCGCGCGCTCGCCCCCGACGCCCCCGACTACGCCTTCGCCGGTCACCTCTCCGCTGAGCCGGGGGCAGCCGCCGCGCTCGAAGAGCTCGGCCTCGAACCCCTGCTCGACCTCCGCATGCGCCTCGGGGAGGGGACGGGAGCCCTGCTCGCCGTTCCGGTCCTCCAGTCCGCGGCCCGGGTCCTCGGCGAGATGGCGACCTTCGAGGACGTGGGGATCGGTTGAGGGAGGGCTGCCACGGCACCGGGGTGGCGGCCGCTTTGCTCCTGGACGTGGTCCTCGGGGAGCCACCCGCCCGGATACACCCGACCGTGCTGATGGGCGGGTGTGTCGCGCTCGTCGAGAAGAAGGGGGTATCGTTTCCGCCCTCCGGGCGCCGGGTTGCGGGTGTGGCGGCGGCCGTGGCGGTACCGGGGGCGAGCTTCCTCCTGGCGCGCACCGCCCTCCGGAGCCTGCCGCCGGGGACGCGGTGGCTCGCCGGGGCTGCGCTGACCTCCACGGCCCTCTCCCTGCGGGGGCTCGGCGAGGCCGCGACCGCCGTGGAGCGGGAGCTCTGCCTGGGAGACCTGGAGCGCGCTCGCGAGCGGGTCGGGGAGATAGTCGGCCGCGACACGGAGAGCCTCTCCGGGGAGGGCGTCGCGCGGGCGGCGGTCGAGACCGTCGCGGAGAACACCAGCGACGGCGTCGTGGCCCCGATGCTCTACGCTTTGCTCTTCGGCGCTCCGGGTGCGCTGGCCTACCGGGCCGTGAACACCCTGGACTCCATGCTCGGCTACAGGGAAGGCCCGTACCGGGAGCTCGGCTGGGCCCCGGCCCGGCTCGATGACCTCGCTAACCTCCTGCCCGCGCGCCTCACCATGCTCGCCGTCGCGCTGGCCTCCGGCAGGCCCCGGGCGACGCTCTCCGCCGCCCGGCGGTTCGGCTCCCGGCACACGAGCCCGAACGCCGGGTGGGCGGAGGCCGCGTTCTCCGGCGCCCTGGGCCTCAGGCTCGGCGGCCCGAGCAGCTACCGGGGCGTGGTGCGGGAGGGCGCGTCTATCGGTGACGGGCAGCCGCCGGTGCCCAGAGACGTACGCCGGGCGGTGCGTCTGATGCAGCGGTCGTGCCTGCTGCTCGCGGCGGTGTTCCTGGTTGCAGAGCGAGCGGCCGGGGCGGCGAGCCGTGTCTGAGGGCTGGGCGGCCTACACCGGCGGGCGGCACCATGGCGCCCACGGGGACGCCGCCTCGCGGGAGTTGGGTGTCGAGGCCGGGAGCTTCCTCGACTTCAGCGCGAACATAAACCCCGCCGGGCCGCCGCCGGGGGCGCTGGAAGCCGCCCGCCAGGCCATCTCCACGGAGGCCCCGCGCTACCCGGACCCGGAGTACCCGGAGCTTCGGGAGGCCCTCGCCGGTTACCTGGGAGTGCCGGAGGGGCACGTCCTGCCCACGAACGGCGGGGCCGATGCTCTCTTTCTCGCCGCCGGAGCCGCCACCGGAGGGAAGGCGCTCGTGCTGGAGCCCACGTTCAGCGAGTACGCGGCCGCCGCCGAAGCCGCGGGGATGGAGGTGGTGCGGCGGGTGGCGTGGCGGCCCGGCGAAGGGGAGTTCTCCTTCGACCGATCCGTGCTCGGGGACCTGGAGGGCATCGGGCTCGTCTTTCTCTGCAACCCGAACAACCCGACCGGGACGGCACTCTCCCGCGAGGAGGTGCTCGGCATCGCCGCTCGCGTGGAGGAGGCCGGGGCCGTGCTGGTAGTGGACGAGGCTTTCGCGGACTTCGTGCCCGAGGTCGGGGTCCCCGATGCAGCCGGGCCGGGGCTCGTGGTGGCGCGGTCCTTTACCAAGTTCTTTGCGGTGCCGGGGCTCCGGCTGGGGTGTCTGGTCTCCCCGGAGACGGAGCGGTTCCGGGCGCGGCAGCCCTCGTGGTCCGTGAACGTCGCGGCGGCTGCCGCCGGGGTGGCGGCCGTGGGGGACGTGGAGTACGTAGAGCGCTCGCTGGAGCGGACCGCCCGTCTCCGGCGGGAGCTCTTTCGGGAGCTCCCGTCCCTGCCGGGGGTCACGCCCTTTACGGGGGCGGCGAACTTCTTGCTCCTGCGGGTGCCGCCGGGCACGCCGGAGCGGCTGGCGCGGCGCGGGATGCTCGTGCGGGGGTGCGGTCCGTTTGCGGGGCTCGGCCCGGAGTACATCCGGGTCGCGGTCCGGGAGAGCGGGGAGAACCGGTTGCTGGTAGAGGCCTTGCGGGAGGCGTCGTAGCGATCCGGGCGCTCGTGATCGGGGGTTCCCGCAGCGGCAAGAGCGCGGCGGCGGAGGCGCGCGCCCGGGAGCTCGGCGGCGCACGCGTCCTCTACGTCGCCACGGCCACCGTGCCGGACGGGGATGCGGAGCTGCAACGGCGCGTCGAGGAACACCGGCGGCGGCGCCCCGCGGGATGGAGCACCGCGGAGGTCTCCTACGCCGTGGAAGGCGGCCTGATCGCCGCGCTCGAAGAGGGCCGGGGCTCGGGGGCCGTACTGGTGGACTCCCTGACGCTCTGGGTCTCCGGGGTGATGCTCGCGGGCCGGAGCGAGGAAGAGGTGCTGGAAGAGTTCGAGGGGGTCCTCTCCCGCGCTGCTGGTATGCAGGCGCCGGTCGTGCTGGTCACGGACGAGGTGGGTCAGGGGGTGGTACCGCCGAGCGCGGAGGGGCGCCGGTTCCGGGACCTGCTGGGCCTCGTGAACCAGAGGGCCGCTGCGGTTTCGGAGGAGGTACACTTCTGCGTGGCGGGGATACCGGTCAGGATCCAGTAGTTGCGCGCGCTCCTCTCCTTCTTTACCGTCTATCCGGCCGGACGGGCAACCCTGGAGGATGCGGCGCGCTCCCAGCACCTCCTGCCGCTGCTCGGCCTCTTTACCGGGCTGCCGGGGGTGCTACTCCTCTTCTCCGGCTACGGGCTCCCCGCTGGGGTCGCGGCGGCGCTGGCCTTCGGGGCCGTGCTGCTCGCCGCGGGGCTCCACCACACCGACGGCCTGCTGGACGTCGGGGACGCCCTCATGGTGCGTGGCACCCCGGAGCGGCGGCGGGAGGCGATGAAGGACCTCCGGGTCGGCGTCGGAGGTGTGGCGGCCCTGTTCCTGGTCTACGGTCCCGCCCTCCCCGCGCTCTCGAGCCTCGCCGCCGCCTCGCCCGGACGCGCCGCGCTCGCCCTTCTGGCCGGGGAGGTCGCCGCCCGCTCGGCGATGCTCCTCATGCTGGCCTTCGGGAGGCCCGCGGAGACCGCGTCCTCCTCCGCGCCGTTCGTGGCGGCGCTGAAGACTGGTCCCCGGCGCTACGTGGGTCTCGCGCTGGCGCTGGCGCTACCGGCGCTCGTGGCGTTGCCGCTCGGTGCCGGGGCGCTCGCCGTGGTGCTCGTTGCTCCTCTCGTGGCGGCCGGTGCGCTGCGGGTCTCGGGACGGGCGTTCGGCGGCATCGGGGGTGACGCCACAGGCGCTACGGGAGAGCTGACCCGGACGCTGATGCTCCTCGTACTCTCCGCCGGTCCGGTAGTGGGATGAACCCCGGGGAGGGTATAGAGGTGCTTCTCGTCCGCCACGGGCAGTCTGCGGCGAACCTGCGGGGGCTGTGGCAGGGGCAGCTAGACTTCCCGCTCTCGGAGCTCGGGCGGGCGCAGGCCGGGCGGGTGGGGACGGTGCTCCGGGAACAGGAGCCCTCTGGCATCTACAGCAGCCCCCTGGCGCGGGCGGCGGAGACCGCCCGGATCTCGGCTCGGGTAACCGGCTACCCCGAGGGCGATATCTCTTACCTGGAGGACCTCCGGGAACGTCACGGCGGCGTCCTCGAAGGCCTGACCTGGGTGGAGTTCGAGCGGGATAACCCGGAGCTTGCGCGGAGGTTCTTCGAGCTCCCGGACGACGAGCGGTGGGCACTCCTCGGTGCGGAGAGCACGGCCTCGGCGATGGTGCGGGCTGATAGAGCGCTCGCCGAGGTCCGCAGCCGTCACGCGCCGGGGGAGACCGTGGTGGCCGTCTCCCACGGCGGTCTCCTCGGGAGCTTCTTTCTAGAGGTATTCGGCCCCGAGGCTCCGGGGACAAGGAACCCGCTCGGCAACGGCTCCATTACGCGGCTCTTGCTGGAGGGAGAGTCCGACCTGCGGCTCCTGGACCTGGGCTCCGTCCGGCACCTCGACGGGCTCTGCGAGGCTCTGTGAGCGGTCCCTGGTGTCAGGTGGGAGGCCGCCGCTCGTGAACCCTCGTGGCCCCTTCTAGGGCGTGGGCTAGCTGGAGGACACCCCGCTCGTCGCGGTAGCGGCCGACTATCTGGAGGCCGACCGGCAGACCTCCGGGGGTGAACCCGCAGGGCACGGAGACGGCGGGGAGGCCGGTCACGGTGATGTAGTAGCAGGAGCGCATCCAGTCTATGTAGGTCTCCAACGGCTCTCCGGCTATCTCGGAGACGTACGGCCGGTCCACATCGAAGGGCGGCACCTGGGTCGTC
>JACCZN010000309.1 GCA_013695915.1 Rubrobacter sp. | reverse complement strand
CGGCGGAACAAAGGGGCGAACGGCTCCAGGAAGGAGTCCAACTCGGGCAGGGGATCGGAGGAGGCTTTGGGTATTGCTACTGGCGTATCCATGACTGTGATTCTATAATCAATCTAACGAAGTAGTAGTAGTTCGGGAGTCGAGAGGTCTGGAGTCGTATTTGTTTTTTCCGAGTCCCGAGTCCCGACTCCCGAAGCGAGCGGAGCGACGCGCCTCCCGACTCCCGGGCCCACCAGAGATAGCATCATTTACCCGGATTCCGTATCATCCGGCCGCTCGCGGTGCAACCACCCGAGCGTCTCCCGGGCCATCTCGATTACCGCGGAGCGGAGGGTAAGCGCGGCCACGGTCCCGAAGCGCAGACAGAGAGAGGACCGGCCCACTCTGTAGCAGAGCTGGCCGGTCCTCGTGGGCGCCGTCGGGCGGGGGCTGCTACTGCTCGCCCACTATAAGGAGGTTGCGGACCTCCCGGACGCCCTGGGTCTCGGCGGCGATCTGGCCGAAGGTCTCCTTTATCTCCTCGGACTCTGCCGGACCGCGCAACTCGGCCACGCCGTCGTTGACCTCGACGTTGACCCGCGGGGCGTTCTGGACGCGGGGGTCGTCGCCGAACCCGGTCCGGATGCGCTGCTCGATCACCTCTTGCTGCTCGGTGCCGATGTCCATCCTCGGGCGCTCCTCGCCGCCGATCAGGGGTCCGGCTGAGGGGTCGGAGAACTGACGGTCCGCACCGGCCCGGTTGGGGTCGCCGGGGGCCTGGTACCCGCTCGCTCCGCCCGCACCGGCGTCGCTCAGCGGGCTGCCAGAGCCCCAGGTCTGGCCGCGCTGGCCGGCGGGGCTGCCGGAGTCCGGGGCGTGGTGCCCGGTGCCGCCGGTAAAGGAGGATGAAGACCCGGAGTCCGCGGCACCCTTGCCCGCGCGCCCGAGAAGGGCACCGAAGGCGAGGCCCGCGAGGGCGAAGAGCGCGTACTTGGTGTAGCGGGCTCCGGCAGGCTCCCGGGAGCTCAGGGCGTGCTTCGCCAGCTTTGCCTCGGCCTTCCCGGCCCTTAGAGCGGACTTGCCGGCGAGCTTGGCGGCCTTGCCGCCGCCCCTGACCGCTCCCTTGGCGGCCTTTCGGCTGAGCCTGGCCTTCTGCTCCCTGGTGAGTGCGTTTCTAAGGGACATCTCTATCCTCCGTCTCTAATCCTGAACCTTCTCGTCTGGTTACCCTGTACCGGGCACAATGAAACAAGCTACCACAACACCGGTGCTACGACAGGCCGGTCTCCCCGGAACGGGTCTCCCGGAGCTTCGGTACCAGGGTGAGCTCGCGGTAGCGCATGCGGCGCTCGTTCAGGGGCTCCTCGAACTCGGCTTCGCGGGCGAACCCGACCTCCCCCGTGGCGGCGGCCTCGACGAGCGCGGCGAGGTCATCCTTCTCCGTCGGCGAGAGCCCTATGGCGTCGAGGTCCCGCCGCTCCTCGCGCTCGAAGAGCCTGACGCGCCGGGCAAAGGAGACAAAGACGCTGCACGGCTCGGGGCAGGGGATCTCACCTCCCCCCCGCTCCATCTCCAGCGGCGTCTCCTCGTCCACGTCCCAGAGGGTCCTCTTCAGGCAGACGGCGTCCCCACAGCAGGCCTTCGCGGCGTCCTGCACGCCCTTCTCCGAGAGCTTCTGGACCCGCTTGTAGATGCCGCTCTGGCGGGCGGCGTTCTCGCGGTAGCTCGTGAGCGGGAGCTCCCCGCACCGGCGGAGGTGCCAGTGGACGAGGGCCACCGGGTAGAGGTAGTTCATGGCAGCGGCGAGCGCCTTCTCGTCCGCGACGCGCAAGAGCCAGCCCCGCCGGAGGTTCGGCGAACTCTTTAGCGGCCGGTACTCGCCGCCTTCGGTGAGCTTGGCGATCTCCCTGGCCGCCCGCGGGTCCTCGTGAGGCTCCAGGTCCTCCTTACCGGCGTCTTCACGGTGCCGCAGCTCGTAGCCGCCCTCGGGGAGACGCCGGACCAGGGCCTCCGCGAATTCCCTGCCCTCAGCGGCCTCGGAGACCCAGGAGGCGAAGTCCTCTCGGGCAGCGATGGCCACCGGAGGGTCTGCGGGGGTGGTCTCAGGAGACGCTCTGTACAACCTTCTCCTCAAGGTCCGTGCCGGGGACGAGCTCCCGGGCGCGGGCGGCTATCAGGCCGGCCATCGAGTGGTGGGTGCCGACGGGCGCGCCGTAGTAGACGGTCTTGCCCTCGAACTCAGTCACCTCGCCGGAGAGCCCGAGGTCCTCGGGAATGGTCTCGCGGGTGTGCCAGCCCTCCGCGACAAAGACGGGTATCAGGATGATGTTGCGGGCGTCGGAGCCCGCGACCACCTCCGTGACCTCCGGGTCCTGGTCGAGGAAGGCTTCCGTTACCTCGTCGTAGAGGCCCCTCTCGCGGATGCGGCCGGAGTTCAGGTAGATCACGCCGCTCGAGTTCTTGTTCATGGCGGTGCCGTGACCGAGGAGGACGAGGGTGGTCTTGCCTTCGGCGGGCTCCTTGTCCCGCATCAGGTCCTCCGTGCGCTCCAGGATCACGTCCGCCATGAGCTCGAAGGTCCCGAGAGGACCGGCGTACCGGATGGTCTTGCCGCCCTTGCGGGTTACCTCGCCCTCGAGGCCGAGCTCCCGCGGTATTACCTGCTGGGTGAAGTACCCCTCGGAGATGAACGCGGGCACGACGTACACCTCCCCGGACTCCACGGTCGAGAGGACGTGGCGCATGGAGGGCTCCTCTTTCCAGGAGCACTCCACGACCTCGTCGTACTCGCCGGACGCCCTGATGCGCTCGGCGTGCTCGTAGACGGGCAGGCTCGAATCCTCGTTCAGGTGCGAGCCGTGCCCCACGATGACCAGAGCCCTCATAAGCTCTCCTCTCTGCCGCTCTTCTACGGGGATTGTATCCCAGCG
>JACCZN010000299.1 GCA_013695915.1 Rubrobacter sp. | reverse complement strand
CTCACGGTGCCGGGCAACGCCGGGAAGCAGGCGCTCGCGAAGGCGGGCTGGAGCGCCGGAGACCTCGACCTCGTGGAGATAAACGAGGCCTTCGCCGCGGTCGCCCTCCACTCGGCCCGGATGCTGGACGTAGACCCGGAGATCGTGAACGTGAACGGCGGCGCGGTGGCCCTCGGTCACCCCATCGGTGCGTCCGGGGCCCGCATCCTCGCCACGCTCCTCTACGAGCTCCGGCGCCGTGGCGGCGGACGGGGGATGGCGGCGATCTGCTCCGGCGGCGGTCAGGGCGACGCGGTGCTCGTGGAGGTCTAGAGAGAGGAGAGGACGTGGACTTCGGTTTCAGCGAGGAGCAGCGGGAGATACGAGAGCGGGCCGCGGAGTTCGCCGACCGGGAGGCCGCGCCGCAGGCCGCCGAGCTGGACCGGGAGGACCGGGTGCCGTTCGAGACGCTGGAGAAGCTCGCGGACCTGGGCTTCATGGGCCTGTGCGTGTCGGAGGCGTACGGCGGCGCGGGAGGGGACTTCCTCTCGTACATCCTGATGCTCGAGGAGCTCTCCCGGGCCGACGCCGGTCTGGGTGCGACGCTCACGGTACACACGAGCGCCGGGACGATCCCCATCCTGAAATACGGCACGGAGGACCAGAAGGCTCGGTGGGTGCCGGAGCTCGCGCGGGGCGAGAAGGTCGGGTGCTTCGCCCTCACCGAGCCGGGGGCGGGCTCCGACGCCGCCGCTATCACGGCCCGGGCCGAGCGGGTGCCCGGCGGTTACAGGCTAAGCGGTCACAAGCAGTGGATCACCAACGGCCGCATCGCGGGGACCATGATCGTCTTCGCCCGCACGGAGGATGGGGCCGGCGGAGGCCCTACCGCCTTCGTCGTGGACGCCGGGGCGGAAGGCATCTCCTTCGGCAAGCACGCGCGGAAGATGGGCGTGATCTCCGCTACCACCGACGACCTCCTGCTCGACGGCGTGTTCGTGCCGGAGAGGGACCTGCTCGGCGAGGAGGGCAAGGGCCTCGGGGTCGCCCTCGGCACGCTCGACCCGGGCCGCATCGGGGTCGCCGCGCAGGCCGTCGGCATCGCCGAGGCCGCCTTCCGCTACGCGACGGGCTACGCCACCGAGCGCCGGACCTTCGGCAAGCCGATAGCCGAGCATCAGGCCATAGCCTTCAAGCTCGCCGACATGCAGACCGGGATACGGGCCGCGCGCCTCCTGACCCACGAGGCGGCCTGGATGCGGGACCGGGGCGAGCGCGTCACGGAGGCCGGGGCCCGCGCCAAGCTCTACGCCTCCGAGACGGCCAACCAGGTCGCCCACGAGGCGCTGCAAACGCTCGGCGGCTACGGGTACATGAAGGACGAGAGCCCCATCGAGCGGTACTACCGGGACGCGCGGGTGACCGAGATCTACGAGGGCACCTCGGAGATACAGCGGCTGGTGATCTCGCGCGGCATCCTCCGGGAGCACGAGAAAGCCCTCGAAGCCCCGGGAGGAGTGCCGGAGAGCCGGACCGTGGTCGGGTAGAGGAGCGCAGGGGTACAGAGTCTGAGACAGGAGGTAGGGTAGTGGGTGAGCCGGTAATAATAGAGGCTGTAAGGACCCCGTTCGGCAGGAGGAACGGGGCGTTCCGGGAGACACGGCCGGACGCGCTGCTGGCCCACGCGCTCGGGGGCCTCGTGGACCGCGCGGGGATAGACCCCGCCGAGGTAGAGGACGTGGTAAACGGCTGCGTCACGCAGGCCGGCGAGCAGGGCGCCAACATCGGCCGTCTCGGCGTGCTGCTCGCGGGCTTCCCCGTCGAGGTCCCGGCGGTCAGCCTGAACCGGATGTGCGGCTCGAGCCAGCAGGCGGTCCACTTCGCCTCGCAGGCCATCGCCGCGGGTGACATGGGCTACGCTATAGCCTCCGGGGTCGAGAGCCTGACCCGCGCCCCGATGTTCTCCGACCTCGGCGGCGTACCCGACGGCAACGCGGTCTTCTCCGCCCTGAACCCGGACCTCCTCGACAAGCAGGAGCTGGTCCACCAGGGCGAGAGCGCCGAGCGCATCGCCGAGCGGTGGGGGGTCTCGCGCGCCGACGTGGACGCGCTGGCCGCCCAGAGCCACCGCCGGGCGGCCGAGGCTCACCGCGAAGGCCGCAACACGGAGATACTGCCCACCCCCGGCCTCGACCGGGAGGGCAACGAGCTGGAGGTGACCGGCGACGAGGGCGTCCGCCCCTCGGTGGACCCGGAGAAGATGGCGCAGTTGGGGACCGTGTTCCGGCCCGAGGGCGAGGGCGTGGTAACGGCCGGCAACTCGAGCCAGATCTCCGACGGCGGCGCCGCCGTGCTCGTGGCCGACCGCGACCGGGCCGAGGCCGACGGCTTCACCCCCCGGGCCCGCTTCCGCGCCCGCGTCGTGGTCGGCAGCGACCCGGCCCTGCAGCTCACGGGCGTCATACCCGCCACGCGGGCCGCGCTCAAGAAGGCCGGGCTCTCGATAGATGACCTGGACTGGATCGAGATCAACGAGGCCTTCGCCAGCGTGGTCCTCTCCTGGGCCGACGAGCTGCGGCCGGACATGGAGCGCGTCAACCCCTGGGGCGGCGCCATGGCCCACGGTCACCCCCTGGGAGCCACGGGGGCCGGGATAATGGCAAAGATGCTCGCCGGGCTCCGGGCCACGGACGGGCAACTCGGCCTGCAGGTCATGTGCATCGGTCACGGCATGGCGACCGCCACGGTCCTGGAGAGGCTCTGATGCGCCCGGCGGGCAAGACCTTCCTCGTAGCCGGCGGCGGCTCCGGGCTCGGCGCGGCCACGGCCCGGGAGCTCGTGGAGGCGGGGGCCAACGTGGTCGTGGCCGACCTCCGGGGCGAAGCCCCGGCGGGCGCCCGCTTCGTCGAGGCCGACGTAACCGACGAGAAGGCCGTGAGCGGGGCGGTAAACACGGCCGTGGAGGAGTTCGGCGGCCTCCACGGGGCCTTGAACTGCGCCGGGGTCGGCCCGCCGGAGAAGGTCCTCGGCCGCGAGGGCCCGCACGACCTCGCCTCCTTCTCGCGGGTAGTCGAGATCAACCTGCTCGGCACCTTCAACGTCCTGAGGCTCGCCGCCGAGAGGATGGCCCGGAACGAGCCGGACGAGGGCGGTGAGCGCGGCGTTATAGTCAACACCGCGAGCGTGGCGGCGTACGACGGTCAGGTCGGGCAGGCCGCCTACTCGGCCTCCAAGGGCGGCATCGTCTCCATGACCCTCCCCATCGCCCGTGAGCTCGCCGGGAGCGGTATCCGGGTGATGACCGTGGCACCGGGCCTCTTCGACACCCCCCTTCTCGCCTCGCTGCCGGAGGAGGCCCGCGAGTCCCTGGGCCGTCAGGTCCCGTTCCCCTCCCGCCTGGGAAACCCCTCCGAGTACGCCGCCCTCGTCCGCCACATAGTCGAGAACCCCATGCTAAACGGCGAGGTCATCCGCCTCGACGGCGCGATCCGGATGGCCCCCCGGTAACCCCGCGTGACCGCCGGGGCGCCGCTCTCGGGCCTGCGGGCCGTCACCCTCGCGGTCAACGTGCCGGGACCGGCAGCCGCCGCTCGGCTGCGGGAGTTCGGGGCCGGCGTGGTAAAGGCCGAGCCGCCGGGCGGGGACCCGCTCGCCCGCTACAACCCGGCCTGGTACCGGGCTCTCTCCGATGGACAGGAGGTACTCTCACTGGACCTGAAGGAGGCCGCCGAACGCGAGAGGCTCCATGGCCTCCTCGCCAATGCGGACCTCTTCCTGACCTCCAGCCGGCCGGCCGCCCTGCAGCGCCTCGGGCTGATACCCGCCGGGCTACACGAGGAGTACCCCCGGCTCGGGTGGGTAGCCATCGTCGGGCATCCCTCCCCGCGCGCGGACGAGCCCGGCCACGACCTGACCTACCTGGCGGGCCGGGGCCTGCTGGACCCGCCGGACCTGCCCCGCACCCTGCTCGCGGACCTCGCCGGGGCCGAGCGGGCGGTGAGCGCGGCCCTCGGCCTGCTCCTGGCCCGCGAGCGGGGCGCGTACACCACAGCCTACGCCGAGGTCGCACTCTCTGAGGCCGCGGCAGCGTTCGACCAGCCGCTGCGCCACGGCATCACCGGTCCCGGAGGCCTTCTCGGGGGCGGTCTGCCCGGCTACAACCTGTACCGGTGCTCGGAGGGCTGGATCGCGATTGCAGCCCTCGAGGAGCACTTCCTCGAGGCATTACGCTCCGGCCTCGGCCTCCCGGAGGCCGGTTATGAGGATCTGCAGAAGGCATTCCAGCGCCGGACCGCAGCGTACTGGGAGGGCTGGGCCGCCGAACGGGACCTGCCGCTGGTGGCCGTCAGAGAGACCCCACCATAAGGCCCGCGGCGCGTGTTGACGCGCACCCGGCGACGCCTTATTATGGCAGCGGGGTAAGAGCTAACATGCGTTAGCAAAGGGAATAACCAGTTGGGGATGGCGGTGCGTCGTTCCCCGGGGATTAGGAGGTCGAGATGGGGTCGTCCGCGTACGAGAGCAAGCCGTGGGTCGGGCTCTACGCCGCCCACGTACCGGCCGAGCTACCGTTGCCGGAGCGGAGCATGCTGGATCTCTTCGAGCACTCCGCGGGCCGGGTGCCGGACCGGGCCGCCGTGCGCTACTTCGATGAGGAGATCTCCTACGGTGAGCTGGACGGCCTCGCGGGGCGCTTCGCCTCGGTGCTCGCCGGGTGCGGGGTGGGCAAGGGCGACCGGGTCGCCGTCTACACCCAGAACAACCCGCAGTTCCTGGTGGCCCAGTACGGCGCGTGGAAGCGCGGGGCGATCGTGGTGCCGCTGAACCCGATGCTCAAGGCCCGCGAGCTCGACTACCACCTCAACGACTCGGGCGCGAAGGTGCTGGTGTGCCTGGAGGGCCTGTACCGCGACGTTGCACGGGAGGTCGTGCCGGGTACGGCGGTCGAGCACGTCTTCACCACCAGCGAGCTGGACTTCCTGCCCGAAGGTGCAGGGTACGCGAACCTCGCGGGCGCGGAGAGGCTTCTCTCCGACGGGACGCGGGACCTCCTCGAAACGCTCGAAGGAGAGCGGCTGGACCCGGCCGTGCGGGAGGCCGTCTCACCGGAGGACGTAGCGTACCTCGTCTACACCTCGGGGACCACGGGACGGCCGAAGGGGGCGGTCGAGACGCACTCCAACGTGGCCTACAACGCGGAGGTCTACCGGACCTGGGTGGGCATCGGCGAGGAGGACTCGGTGCTCGGCGTCGCGCCGCTCTTCCACATAACGGGGCTCGTGGGGCACGTCGCGCTCGCGGGGCTCGCGGGGGTGCCGCTCGTAATCTACCACCGCCCCGACCCCGCCGAGACTCTCCGGCTCGTGGAGAAGTGGCGGCCGACGTTCACGGTCGGGGCCATAACGGTCTTCATGTCCCTGATGAACGCCCCGGGCTCCGAGGACGCCGACCTCTCCTCGCTCGCCAAGTGCTACAGCGGCGGCGCCCCGATAGCACCCAGCATCACCGAGCGGTTCGAGGAGAAGTTCGGTATCTACATCCATAATATTTACGGCCTTACCGAATCCAACTCACCGACCCACGGCGTGCCCTACGGTGCCCGCGCGCCGGTGGACGAGGCGAGCGGCGCGCTCTCGGTCGGCGTGCCCGTGCCGGGCTGCGAGGCGCGGCTCGTGAGCCTGGAGGACCCGGGGGAGGAGGTCGGTATCGGGGATGCCGGGGAGTTCGCCGCCCGGGGACCGATGATCTTCCGGGAGTACTGGAACAAGCCCGAGGAGACGGAGCGAGCCTTCCACGACGGCTTCTTCCTGACCGGCGACGTGGCCGTCATGGACCGGGAGGGCTGGTTCTACATCGTGGACCGGAAGAAGGACATGATCAACGTGTCCGGCTACAAGGTCTGGCCGAGGGAGGTGGAGGACGTGCTCTACACTCACCCGTCCGTAAAGGAGGTGGCCGTCGTCGGCATCCCGGACGAGTACCGGGGCGAGACCGTCAAGGCCTTCGTGGCGGCGAGGGAGGGCGAAGAGGTCTCGGCGGAGGCCCTGATCTCCTTCTGTCGCGAGCGCATGGCCGCCTACAAGTACCCCCGCGAGGTCGAGTTCCTCGACGAGGTGCCCAAGACCGCGACCGGCAAGTTCCTGCGCCGCGAGCTGCGCGGGAGCACCCGGACCGCAGAGGGCGCGTAGAGCGCATAGAGACCCGGATCAGGCGAGGCTCCCTCGACGGGAACCCAGGGAAAGGAGCAGGTTTGGCTACACGGGTGAACACGGTAACCGGTGAGATCTCTTCGGAGGAGCTCGGCAAGACCCTGCCGCACGAGCACATCGCCTTCGGGTACCCCGGTTTCCAGGGCGACGTGACGTTCGGCAAGTACGACCGGGAGCAGGTAGTCCGGGTAGGCCTCGATGTAGCAGGGAGGGCAAAGTCCCAGGGTGTCGAGACCATAGTGGACGCCACGCCCAACGAGTGCGGCCGCGACGTGGAGGCGCTGCGGGAGATCTCCGAAAGGGGCGGCATCAACATCGTCTGCTCCACTGGCTACTACTACGAGGCGGAGAGCGCGCCCGCCTACTTCAAGTTCCGGGCTGCCCTCGGGGACGCGGAGACCGAGATCTACGAGATGATGATGGCCGAGATCACGGAGGGCATCGCTGGCACGGGGATAAAGGCCGGCGTCATAAAGCTCGCCTCCAGCAAGGACGTGATCACGGACTACGAGGCCATGTTCTTCCGGGCCGGAGCGAGGGCCCAGCGGGAGACCGGCGTGCCGATCATCACCCACACCCAAGAGGGCACTATGGGCCCCGAGCAGGCAGAGCTCCTCGTCGCCGAGGGCGCGAACCCCCGGCGGTGCCAGATCGGGCACATGGACGGCAACACCGAGGTCGCCTACCAGCTCACCACACTCGCCCACGGCGTCCAGATAGCCTTCGACCGCTTCGGCGTCCAGGGCATCGTCGGGGCCCCGATGGACGAGGCCCGGACCGCGATGCTCATAGGGCTCCTCGGCATGGGCTACACCGACCGCATACTGCTCTCCCACGACAAGGTCAACCTCTGGCTCGGCCGGCCGCTGGTCTTCCCGCAGGCCGTGGAGCAGCTCCTCGCCAACTGGCACACGACCCACCTCTTCGACAACATAGTCCCGCAGCTAGAGAAGTCCGGCGTCACCGGCGAGCAGATAGACCGTATCTTCTTTGAGAACCCGAAGAACCTGTTCGAAGCGTAGCTCCCCGGCCGAGAACGTAGCTGGCCGGAGGGGCTAGATGCCCGTTACGGAGCCTCTCCGGCTCTCCTTCGTCCTGGCGATCCCGAGGGCGAAGTCCCCGTACTGGCGGACCACGTCGTCCTCGGAGTGCCGGCCGGTCTCCCGGTACCATTTCTCCAGCCCGTTGAGCATCTCCAAGACGGCGAAGGCGGCCACCAGCGGGGACTCCACGTCGAAACGCCCGGCCGCGAGGCCACGCTCTATGATGGCGCGCAGGACGCGCACGTACTTCCGCTGCTTGCCGGAGATCACGGCCCGGTCCTCCTCACCGAGGCTCGGTACCTCGCGGTGCGTGATCAGGACCTCCCTCCGGTGGCGGATCACCAGCCGCGCGTGTGCCTCCGATACCCGCCGGAGCTGCTCGGCGGCGGCATCAGTGCCCTCCAGGGCCTCCCGCTGCGCCTCCAGAGCCCGCTCCATCGTGGTGAACATGATGTCCCGCAGGACCTCCTGCTTGGAGCGCATGTGGTTGTACAGGCTGGGGGCGCGCATGCCGAGCTCCCGGGCCAGGTCCCGCGTGGTCGTGCCCCGGTAGCCCCGCTCGGCGAACAGCGTGAGCGCCGCCTCCCACAGGTCCTGAGAACGGCCCTCCCGTCGGACATGTACCGGAGGTACGGCCGCTTGCTGAGCCCACTGTTGCATAGCACGGAAATATACCGCAAGACGACCCCACATACAGGCGCCCCGGCGGCGGACCGCGGAAGCAGGCTGGGCGGTCCGCGAGTACCATCGGACCCGGGAACGGTACTTACGAGGCTGCAGCCGCCCGGGCTGGAGGCTCGTTGGGCACTGCCGAGACCCCGGGTCCCGGGTGGGAGTCGAACCGGATCCACTCGGAGAGCCAGGAGGCCTCTACGCTGCGGGTTACCTGCCAGGAGGGGTTGCAGAGGGAGAGGTGGTGGGCGTAGAGCAGGTGGTAGGTCGTCAGCTCCTGGAGGACGTGGAAGTCCACGAAGGTTACTCCCGAGAGGTCCACGAAGGTCGGCACCCGGAGGCCGAGCACCCGGTCTAGCAGCGTCCGGAGCTCCTCCAGGTTGTGGAGATCAAACTCCCCGCGGAGCTCGACCACGAACCCCCGGCCATCGAGCCTTATCAGACGGATCTCGTGAGTGCTCATGCCGCTCCCCCTTTGCCATGTAATTCTTTAACGCTTCTCCTACCAGGGTAGGACCCTTACGGGCCCGGTTCCGTTACGGTCGGCGGCCAAATTTTTACCAGCCTCCCAGATCCCGCGCGGTGTACCGGAACCGGTGTGCCGGAACGGCGGGACTCCCCGCCGGAGGGAAGTCTGTTATCTTTCGTGGATGGAGGGGCGGTCACCGAAAGCTCGTGAGCCTCGTGGGTCGGGGGACGGTTCTACGGGCAGAGCCGGATGACCTTCGAGGACAGCACCCTCGCCACCCGGGCCTCGCGGGGCGACGTCGAGGCTTTCACGCAGTTGGTCCGCAAACACTCGAACCTGGTGTACCGGATCGCGCTGCGTATCCTGGGACCGGAGGACGCCAAGGACGCCAGCCAGGAGGTCTGGGTCCGGGTCTGGCGGAGCATGGGTAGCTTCCGCCTGGAGAGCGCCTTCAGCACCTGGCTCTACAGGATAACGGTAAACACCTGCCTCTCGGCCCGCCGCAGGGAGATGGGCCAGGAGGCCCATCAGGCACCGGCCCTCTCCGAGAGCATCCCGTACCTTCAGGAGCCCCCCGGCGGCGAGGGAGACCCGGAGGCCGCCGCCCTCGGCCGCGAGAGGATGGACGAGGCGATCCGCGGCCTGCGCCAGATACGGTCAGACCACCGGGCGGCGCTCGTCCTGCGGCACATGGAGGGCCTTAGCTACCCGGAGATAGCGGAGATCCTGGAGGTCCCGGAGGGTACGGCAAAGGGCTGGGTCTCCCGGGGCCGGGCGGGGCTCCTGGTCGTGCTCTCCCGGGGCGAAGAAGCCGGCAGCGAGCGGCATCCAACGGCCTCCACCGAGAGGGGTGAGCCGTGAACCCCGAGGAGCGCTGGGAGCAGTTGGAGAGGATCGGGGCCTACGCCGCGGGAGAGCTCGGGGGCGAGGAGGCCCGGGAGGTCGAGCGGCTCGTCCTCGAGAGCGAGGACCACCAGCAGCTCGCGCAGTTCTACGCCCGCATGATCACCCTGCTCTCCGTTATGGGTGAGGAGTCGCCGGAGGCTCCGGAGGCCGTGGTGAGCTACGCCATCCGGCGGGCCTACATCTCGGCCTTCCTCCAGCAGACGGAGGACCTGCTGCTCGGCGTCGGGAGGTCCTACCTCGGCGCCCTCACCTACTACCTGGGCCTGCGGGCCGGACAATAACAGAGCCATAAGAGGAGGTTCGTAATGACCGAGGCTACAGGTAACTCGCTGAGCATCGTGGGAGACTTCATCCCCCGGCTGCTCGGGGCGGCGGTGGTGCTGCTGGTGGCCTTCGTGGCGGCCCAGCTCCTCCAGGGCCTCCTCGCGAGGTTGCTCCGCCACCTGAGGCTGGACGAACTCTCAGAGAGGACGGGGGCTACCGAGTCCCTCTGGAAGCTCGGCTACGGTGATGGGCCGTCGCGGCTCCTGGGCCTGGTCCTGTTCTGGGGTGTAATGCTGACCGGCCTCGCGGGTGCTCTGAGCGCCCTCGGCCTCTCCTCACTGCAACAGACCATGAGCCAGGTGGTGAACCTCTCCGGGCAGGCGCTGGTCGCGCTCGTGATCCTGCTCGCCGGCGTGATGAGCGCGGGCTGGCTCTCCGGGCTGGTCGCGCGGGAGGCCGAGCGCGCCGGGCTGCGGGGCATGGACGTGTTCCGCCGGGTCACGTTCGCCGCCGTGATAGCCGTGGCCGCCCTCCTCGCCGCCGGGCAACTGGGCCTCGAGACCTCCGTCCTCGTGCTCCTCGCCGTCGTGGCGCTGGCGACCCTCGGCCTGACCACCGCGCTCGCCCTCGGGCCGGGCCTCGTGCCGCTCTCGGGGAACATCGCCGCCGGCAGGTACGTCCAGGAGGACCTGGCGGTGGGGGAGGAGATCTCCGTCGAGGGCGTAGAAGGCACCGTGGAGGAGCTCGGCCACGCCTCCGTGACCCTCCGTTCCGAGGACGGCTACCTCTACCGGATACCCAACCGCACCATCCTCGAGAGCATCGTCCGCAAGAAGGCGTAGGAATGCCGGGTGTAACCGCCCCGGTTTGGTTTGCGTCGTAGAGGGAAATACGGTACAGGCGTAGGAGATCAAAAGATAGGAGAGAGACTAGATGGGCATCTTGGCGTGGATAGTCGTCGGGCTCATAGCCGGCCTGTTGGCCAAGTTCATCATGCCGGGGCCGGACCCGGGCGGGATCATAATCACCATCCTGATAGGCATCGCCGGTGCTTTCGTCGGCGGGTTCGTGGTGAGCCTGCTCGGCGGCACCGGCCTCACGGGCTTCAGCCTCTGGTCTATCCTGGTGGCGACCATAGGGGCGATCATACTGCTGGCCCTCTACCGGCTCGTCGCGGGCCGGACAGCCGCCTGAGAGACCTCACCCCCAGTTAGGCAGGCCCGGCGCAGACCGAGCCGCACCTCCAGAGGCCGGGACTCCACCCAGGGGTCCCGGCCTCTCTCTGCTACCGGGCGTCGCGGGCGGCTGGCGGGAGGCGTATACTCGCCGGATGGCTCGAGGCGTGGTTGCCCCACGGGCCCGTACTAGCAGGAGAGAGGGTGGAGAAGAGCGTGAGCGAGAGCCCTGTAGCGGGCGTGGTCATGGGCAGCACCTCGGACTGGGAGACGATGCGCTCGGCGGCGGAGACGCTGGAGCGGTTCGAGGTGTCGCACGAGCGGCGGGTAGTCTCCGCGCACCGGACGCCCGAGCTCATGGCCTCCTACGCCGGGGAGGCGGAGGAGCGGGGCCTGGAGGTAATAATAGCCGGGGCCGGCGGCGCGGCTCACCTGCCCGGCATGATCGCCGCCCACACCCTCCTGCCCGTCCTGGGCGTCCCGGTCGAGAGCCAGACGCTCAAGGGCCTCGACTCCCTGC
>JACCZN010000198.1 GCA_013695915.1 Rubrobacter sp. | reverse complement strand
ATCCCTGCCCCACCCTGGACCTCGTGACGCTGTCGGACCTCCCGATCCTGCCCGAGCACGTCTGGGCAGAGGTCGAGGACCCTCTGACGTTCGACGAGCTGCCCGTGGGCACCGGGCCGTACGAGCTCGTGGAGTACGAAGAGGACCAATCCTACAGGTTCGAGGCCAACGAGGACTACTTCCTCGGGGCACCGGCGGTAGGTGAGATCGACATGCCCATAGTCCCGGACCCCTCCAGCATGTTCCTCTCCCTGGAGACCGGCGAGGTAGATACCGCGACGCTCAACGTCCCCCCCGAGCTCGAGGAGCAGCTCGAAGAGCCCGAGGATGTGGAGCTCGTAGATGGGGAACGGTTCACGTCCGTCTTCTACAGGTTCAACGACGAAGACCCGCCGCTCGACCAGCCGGAGGTCCGCCGGGCTCTGGACCTGGCGATAGACCGGGAGGAGCTGGTGGAGACGGTCATGCTGGGCAACGCGAGCGTGGGCAGCCCCTCGTTCATGCACCCGGAGACCAGGTGGTACGAGCCCCAGGAGGCGAGCTTCGATCCGGAAGAGGCCGAGTCCATCCTGGACGAAGCCGGGATCTC
Organism: Rubrobacter sp.; assembly: GCA_013695915.1. Classification (GTDB taxonomy): domain Bacteria; phylum Actinomycetota; class Rubrobacteria; order Rubrobacterales; family Rubrobacteraceae; genus Rubrobacter_A. The sequence goes on along the minus strand of JACCZN010000198.1, from coordinate 4,109 downwards.
GGACTCCAACGGGGACGGAGTGCGGGAGGTGGACGGAGAGCCGGTCAGCCTCTCGGTCATCGTCCCGGCCAACGCTCCCCAGCAGGTCCGTACGGCGGAGCTGATGGTCGGGCAGATGGAGGAGATAGGCGTCGAACTGGAGGTCGAGTCCCTGGACCCGGGCACCCTGAGCCAGCGGCAGAACGACCGCGACTTCGAGCTCGCCAGCTTCCAGGGCGTCCCGCACCTGCTCGGGGACCCTACCCAGATGATCGAGTCCCTCGACAGCCTGCTGTTCTACTCCAACCCCGAGTACGACGAGCTGAGGTCCGAGTGGGTCCAGAGCACCACTGTAGAGGAGCAGGACGAGCGGCTCTCCGAGATCCAGACGCTCTTCGTGGAGGACCCGGCGGCGTTCACGCTCTACTACCCCGACACCAACTACGCCTACAACACGGAGGCCTACGAGGGCTGGATCCCGGTGGAAGGCCACGGCATCCACCACAAGTGGTCGTTCATACCGGCGGCGGCGGAGATGCTGGACGGAGAGAGGGTCGCACAGAGCGCCCCGGCGGAGGAGACCGGCGGCGGCGCATTCCCGTACGTCCTCGTGGGCGTGGGAGTAGTAGCTCTGCTCGGCATCGTCCTCTTCCTCTGGTGGCGTTCCAACCGCGGGACCGACGAGGACGAGATATAGTTGCCGCGACCTCCCGGAGTGGCGTGGGGGCGCGTCGCCGGGCGGGTGGCCCAGTACGCCCTCGTCCTCCTGGTGGCGGTCTCCATCAACTTCGCCATACCCCGCCTGGCTCCCGGCACCCCGATAGATTACCTGGTACCGAGCGAGCAGGCCTCATCCCTCACCTCCGAGCAGCGGGAGCAGATACTCGCCCAGTTCGGGCTGGAGAGGCCGCTAATCGAGCAGTACGGGCGCTACCTGACCGGTATCGTGCAGGGCGACCTGGGCTTCTCCACCCGGCAAGGCCGCCCGGTCACCGAGATACTGCTGGAGAGGCTCCCCTGGACCCTGGTACTGGTGGGAGGCGCGATCGCGCTCTCCCTGGTCATCGGGGCCGGGGCGGGGTTCCTCTCCGCCGCCCGGCGGGGGAGCCGGACGGAGGTCGGGGGGCTCGTCTTCTTCATGTTCCTCGACTCGATGCCCCCGTTCTGGATCGGGATGCTCCTCCTCATATTCTTCTCCGGATACTTGCAGGTCCTGCCGGTCTTCGGAGCCCTCCCGCAAACGGGTGAAGGGGGAGGCTTCGGTCTAACCTTCGAGTTCTTGCAACGCCTCGTGCTCCCCCTGGTCACCCTGATCACGGTTAGAGCCGGCTGGCTCTTCCTCATAGCCAGGTCCTCGCTCGCGGGCGAGCTCTCCGAGGACTACATACTCATGGCCGAGGCAAAGGGCCTCTCCCGGCGCCGGGTGGTGTTCGGGCACGGCGTACGCAACGCATCGCTCCCCCTCGTGACGGCCGTAGCCGTGGAGGCGGGGACCATAGTAGGAGGAGCGGTGGTGGTCGAGACCGTCTTCTCCTACCCCGGGCTGGGGCGTCTGATCTACGATAGCGTCCTGAGCCGCGACTATCCCGTACTCCAGGGAGCGTTCCTGCTGCTGGCGGTAGGGGTTATCACGGCAAACCTCGTGGCCGACCTCCTCTACCCGCTCATAGACCCTCGGGTGCGTAAGGGGAGCGACCGATGACCGGAGCCCTGCTCGGACGTATAGGGGCGGTTACCCTGTTGCTCTTCCTGACCGCCGCCGTCCTTGCCCCGCTACTCGCCCCCTACGATCCGACGCTCCGCACCGCCGAGCCCTTCGAGGCGCCCTCTCTCGCCCACCCGCTCGGCGCGAACGACGTGGGTCAGGACATCTTGAGCGAGCTCATCTTCGCCAGCAGGCTCTCACTTACGGTCGGCTTCGTCACCGCTGGGCTCGCCACGGTCCTGGGGGTGACCGTCGGCCTTCTCAGCGGATACCTCAGAGGCGCCGTGGACGGAGTCCTGATGCGGGGCGTGGACGTCGTCCTCTCCCTGCCCTTCCTGCCGCTCATGATCGTGCTGGCGGCGTTCCTCGGACAGAACACCACCAACCTGATACTGGTTATAGGGTTCCTGATCTGGGCTCGACCGGCCCGGCTGATACGCTCCCAGGTGCTCTCGGTGCGGGAGAGCGGGCACGTCCAGGCGGCCCGGGCGATGGGCGCCACCCACGGTTACGTGATGCTCCGCCACATACTGCCCAGGATCACGCCGTTGACCGCCGCGCAGTTCGTCCGTGCGGCGAACGTCTCCATCATGCTGGAGGCTTCCCTGGCCTTTCTCGGCCTCGGCGACCCGTTTCAGAAGAGCTGGGGCGCCATCCTGTTCTACGCCAACGCCCGCTCGGCGTTCCTCACCGACGCGTGGCTTTGGTGGGTGCTGCCGCCGGGGCTGTGCATCGCGGCGGTGGTGGTCAGCTTCGCCTTCCTGGGCTACGCCGTGGAAGAACGTATAGACCCGCGCCTGCGCTCCACCCTCCCCGCGGGCAAGCCGCCGGACGCTACCAGGAAGCCCGACAGAGAAGAGGCGCTACGATGAGCGTGCTACTGGAGGTCCGCGACTTGGACGCCGTGTACCACACCCCCGAAGGCCCGGTCCGGGCCGTGGACGGCGTGGACCTGACGGTTGGTAGAGGAGAGGTCCTCGGCATTGTCGGGGAGTCGGGCTCCGGCAAGACGACGCTCGCTATGTCCCTGATGCGCCTCATAAAGCCCCCCGGCCGGATACTCGGGGGCAGCGTGATGCTGGACGGCGAGGACCTCTTCCGCCTCCGCCGCTCGCAGATGCCGGCCCGCCGGGGCCGGGACCTGGCCCTTATCCCCCAGAGCGCCATGCACGCCCTGAACCCGGTGATCCCGGTAGACCGGCAGGTCGCCGAGGCGATCACCGCGCACCAGACCGGCCGCAAGGCCAACCGTAAATCCGCGCTGCACGCCGCCCGGGAGCGGCTGGAGGAGGTCGGCATCCCGCCCGAACGCCACCGCGCCTACCCCCACGAGCTGAGCGGCGGTATGCGGCAACGGTGCGTCGTGGCCATGGCCGTCGCCAACCGGCCGAAGTTGATCATCGCCGACGAGCCGGTCTCCGGGCTCGACGTCGTCGTGCAGGCCCGCATCCTGCGCCTGATCTCCACCCTCAGAGAGAGCCACGGCCTCTCCATGATACTGGTCTCCCACGACCTGCCGACGGTCGCCAGGGTCTGCGACCGCATCGCGGTGATGTACGCTGGGAGGATCGTCGAGGTGGGCGGCTCCGGCGCCGTCTTCGAGAACCCCCTGCACCCGTACACCCGGGCCCTGGTAGAGGCCATCCCCAGGATGCATTCTCCCGGGCAGACCCCGCAGCCCATCCCGGGAGACCCTCCGGACCTGCACGACCTCCCGTCCGGGTGCAACTTCCGCCCTCGTTGTCCCAGGGCCTTCAGCGACTGCGCGGAGGTGGACCCGTCGCTGGAAGAGGTGGAGCCCGGCCGGCGAGCGGCCTGCCTGCTGCACAAAGACGAACGGAGATAGTAGCGTGTCCGCAGATCCAGGAGCCGTCCCTCCACTCCTCGAGGTGAGCGACCTGCACGTCCGTTTCGGCTCTCGCGGTCGCTCCGGGGAGGTAGCGGCCGTGCGGGGGGTGAGCTTCACCATCGCTCCGGGCGAGGTCCTCGGGATTGTCGGGGAGAGCGGGTCGGGCAAGACCACCGTAGCTCGCGCCGTAACGGGGCTGGTACGCTCCGCCACAGGGAGCGTCCGCTTCCAGGGCCGCGAGGTACTCGGGCTCTCCGAGCGGGAGCTGAGAACGCTCAGAAGTCGCCTCCACCTCGTATTCCAGGACCCCTACGACTCCCTCCACCCCGGCATGCGGGTGCGCGAGATCGTGGAGGAGGCGATGAAGATCCACGGCGTCAAAGACCGCGCCCGCAGGAGGCCGCGCCCGCAGGAGGGAGAGGATCTCGGCCGCGCTGGAGGAGGTAGGTCTCACCCCGAGCTCCCGCTTCGCCGAACGCTACCCGCACCAGCTCTCCGGCGGGCAACGCCAGCGCGTCGCTATCGCCCGGGCGATGGTGCTCGACCCCGTCCTGGTGCTGGCCGACGAGCCCACCT
>JACCZN010000281.1 GCA_013695915.1 Rubrobacter sp. | reverse complement strand
CCAGAGAGGGAGGCGTACAGTTTGAAAAAAGACCACGGCAGGCACCTGAGCTCTCTGGGCACGGCCGCCGTGCTCGGCGTCGCGGCTGTCTCGGTTGTGCTCCTGCCCGCGCCGGAAGGCGCCGTGTACCAGGTGATCCTCGGTCTCTCCCTCCTCTGCCTGGCCGCCGCCGTGCTGCTGGAGGCCCTGGACATGAAGGAGGCGGTAAACAGGGTCTCCGGCAGGGGCCGTGACCCGAGGAGGTCCTACAGGCTCTCTCTCGGCTGGTACTCGCTCTGTGGGGGCATCCTGCTCTTCGCCGCCTTCGCGGCCCAGGCTATCGGGCCGTACCTCTTCTGGGGGCCGGCCCTCGCGCTGCTGCCAGTCATGCGCGCTGCGAGGAGCTTCGGTCCGATAAGCTCGAAGCCCCGCAGACGCCCCCGCCCCGGAGAGCATACCCCGCAGCGATACTGGCACCGGGCAGGTTAGGACCGCGGGGCCGGAGCCCGGCGGAAGAACAAGCATGGTGCATGCGAGCTGGGGCTTTCGTGAGCCCCCGGCTCGCCTTCTCTGCTAGTGAAACATACGTTTAACACTTGTGGCCTGGGCGCGGAGGTGGTGTGGGCTGCGCACGGCCCCGGCGGATGAGCTTGCATTCACAGGGCGGGGGCATTAACATGCGTCTCATGCGTTGAAGAGCGGGGGGAACCCGCGGAACCAGGCGACTCTGCAGCATATACCTTGCTTACCTGTGCGCATATATCCCAGAACAGGAGGTCTTGCGGTGGCGAGTAACGGCGGTGCCCGGCATCAGAAATCCGGTAAGGCGAGCTTCGAGCACGTGTACGACCGGGAAGACCCCCGGGAGTACTTCAGGACCCTCGGGGTCATGGACTACAGGATCCCGCCGCACCACGGCCAGAGGCTCTTCTCCACGCTCGTGGAGGGGCAGCGCGACGGCGCGGGGAACGGGCGGCGCTCCGGGGAGCCGTTCACCGTGGTAGATCTCTGCTGCTCCTACGGCATAAACGGGGCCCTGCTCAAGTACGACGTTACCCTCGACGACCTCTACGAGCGGTACGGCTCCCAGGAGCTCGACGTGCTGTCCCCGGAGGAGCTCGCGGTAGCCGACCGGGAGTTCTACGGTGAGCGGCGGTCGGAGGATGCGCTGCGGGTGGTCGGCCTCGACCTCGCGGAGAACGCCGTCTCCTACGGGCTGAGAGCCGGCCTGCTGGACGACGGGGTCATCGAGAACCTGGAGGAGAGGGAGCCGACGGACCGTCTGCGGGAGGCCGTCTCCGGGATGGACCTGCTCACCGTGACCGGCGGCATAGGCTACATCTCCGAGAGGACCTTCGACCAGCTGCTGGGCTGTCTGCCGGGGGACAGGGTGCTTTGGGTCGCGACCTTTGCCCTGCGCTGGGTCTCCTACGACGCCATCGCCGGGGTCCTCTCCAGGTACGGCCTCGCGACCGAGCGGCTAGAGAGCCATACGTTCGACCAGCGCCGCTTCAGGGACGTTGCGGAGCAAGAGTACGTCTGCGGGGAGCTAGAGTCAATGGGCATAGACCCCGAGGGCAAGGAGAGCGAGGGCAGCTACCACGCCCACTTCCACCTCTCCCGTCCGGCTGGCTCGTCCGAGGCCTCCGTGGAGGAGCTCTTCGAGCCGGTACTGAGGTAGGGGACGGCAGAGCGGAGCCCTCTTCGAGCGGCTCTCTTGTATGTTAGCCTCTAATACGCAATGCAAGCTCGTAAGAGTCTCCGGAAGTCTCCAACGACGGCAAGCGCCGTCCCGGACCCGGTGAGAGAGGGAGAACAATGATCACGGTTACCGAAGAGGCGAAGGTCCTCTTCCAGAACGTCGAGCGCCCCGAGGGCACCGTCCTGCGCCTGGACCCCGTCCAGGAGGAAGAGGGTGGGGACACCCAGATCGGCCTGGTGGCCGGCGAGCCCCAGGGAGACGACCAGGTCGTCGAGCACGAGGGCCAGGACCTGCTGCACATCGCGGCCCCCGTGAGCGAGGCCCTCGCCGGTGCCTCCATAGACCGCGTAGAGACCCCGGAGGGCGTCGGATTCTCCATCACGCCCCCCGAGGAGAGCGCCGACGCTACCTCGTAGGCCCGGCGCCGAGAGACCGCGGACCCCGGAGGGCCGGTAGCTAGAGCGCCGGTAGATTAGTAGGCAGCGGCGTAGGATACTACGACTGATCGAACCGAAAAGCGGCAAGAATTGGGGTTCGGATCGGCTCTTGGCTACCGGGATCCGCTTGAAGAAGGACTTTCCT
>JACCZN010000218.1 GCA_013695915.1 Rubrobacter sp. | reverse complement strand
GCCGGGGGCCGCGCTCCGCCAGGCCTCCAGGTAGGCTCGCTCTATGGCCCACAGGGCCGTCATGGCCGCCGGGTAGGAGACACCTTCGAGCTCCGCGAGGAGGTCACCGTAGGCCGCAGCCGTGGGGTGGCGGGGGACATCGAGTGTCAGCGAGCGCTCCCGGGCTTTCTCCTCGAACCACCCGAGCTCGGCCTCTACCGCCACCAGGCCCCCGGCGAGCATCGCCTGCGCGCCGTCCCTGCGGGGCGTGCGGGCGAGGAGCCGGGACTGGAAGGTGAGCAGGTCTCCGGCGAACAGGTAGTCCTGTGCCAGCCAGGCGTCGAAGGCCGGGGCCGGTATGGTCCCTTCTCTTACGGCGTCCAGGAAGGGGTGCCGGGTGGCCTGTTGCCAGGTCCCGGGGTTCTGGTGGATCAGGTTCTTGGTCTCCATGCTCTCTCCTCTCGGGTTCGTGCCTCCCGGACGGTTACCGGACCCTGGGGGCGGAGCCGCCCTTCCTGCGGGACTCGTCCAGGAGGGGGGCTATCTGGGGTGCTACGGCGGCGGCGACGAGAGCGGCGACGACGACCTTCACGATGTCGAACGGGACGAAGGGCAGGACGCCGCCCGTGATCGCCGCCACGGGCGGGAGGCTGGCCTGTACGCCGAGCCAGGTCGCCCCGAGGGCGTAGATCGCGACGAGCCCCAGGAGCCCGTACGCGGTGCCGGAGACCACGGCCCGGCGGCGGGGGGAGCCGAGGACCGTGCCTGCGGCGAGCCCGGCTACGGCGGCGGCGAAGGGGTAGGAGACCAGGTACCCTCCCGTGGGTCCGGCGAGCACCCCGATGCCGCCGGAGAACTGTGCGAAGACCGGTACGCCCACGGCCCCGACGAGCAGGTACACGGCCTGCGACAGAGCACCGTAACGCACCCCGAGCAGCAGCCCCGCGAGCACGACCATCGGCACCTGCAGGGTGAACGGCACGGGGGTAAAGGGCAGTGGTATCGAGATCTGGGCTCCAATAGCGGTCAGGGCCGCCATGAGGGCTATGCGGGTCATTGCCGCCGGTCTCATCCGTTCCTCCTCTGGAGTAGCTGCATTATCCTCGCCGGTCCTTGAGCGTCACGCGCCCGATGCGCCGCGCGGCGGGGGTGGTGGGTTGTTCGGCGTCCGACCGCTCTGCGGGAAGAGTCCTCTCCCCGGCGGGCTCGACGGTGAGACCGGCGTCGGAGATCATCTGGAGGTCGGAGCCTGCGGGCTGGCCCTCGGTGGTAAGGTAGTCCCCGGCGAAGATCGAGTTGGCGAGGTGCAGCCCCAGAGGTTGCAGGCTTCTCAGGTGCACCTCCCGGCCTCCGGCTATCCTCACCTCCACGTCGGGGAAGACGAGCCGGAAGAGGGCCAGGATCTTCAGGCACCGCTGCGGCGTCAGCTCCCTCTTCTCCGAGAGCGGTGTGCCGGGGATGGGTATGAGGAAGTTGACGGGCACGGACTCTGGCCGGAGCTCCCTGAGGGCGAGTGCCACGTCCACTACGTCCTCGTCGCTCTCTCCCATCCCGAAGAGCGCCCCCGAGCACGGCGAGAGACCCGAAGCCTTCGCCTTCTCTACCGTCTCTCCCCGGTCAGCGTAGGTGTGGGTCGAGCAGATACTCTCGTAGAAACTCTCGCTGGTGTTCAGGTTGTGGTTGTAGGCGTGGACGCCGGCCTCCTTGAGGGCTTCGGCCTGGCCGTCCTTTAGGAGGCCGAGGCAGGTGCAGATCTCGAGATCCGGGTGGCGCTCCTTGACCGCCCGGACGGTGGCGGTCAGCCGGTCCATCTCTGCCGGTGCCGGACCCCGTCCGCTGGCTACCAGGCACAGGCGCTTGGCCCCGGCCTCACCGGCGAGCGTGGCCTGCTCGAGGACCTCTCCGGTCTCCAGGTAGGGGTACTTCTGGACGGGTGCCGTGGAGAGCTTCGACTGGGAGCAGTAGCCGCAGTCCTCGGGACAGAGGCCGCTCTTTATATTGACCAGGGCGTTCAGCTTTACCCGGGTCCCGAAGAACCTGCGGCGTACCCGCGAGACCGCTCCCACCAGCTCCACGACCCGTTCTTCGGGAAATGAGAGCACCCACAGCGCCTCCTGCCTCGTGAGCGGGAGTACCCGCAGTGACTTCTCCACTACCTCCGGTAGCCTGATCTCCCCGTCTGCGCTCATCTATCTACCATCCTTGTACTCTCTTGTGTTCGCTTCGGTCTCGCAATGGCCGTCGGCGGCTCCACGTTCGGGCCGGGGGAGCGCGTTCAGTTGGTCTGCGGCGCGAGGGTCGTGCTGAACCCGGCCCAACCGTTATGGGACTGCGCTCCCCACTCCTCGTAGCTAACCAGGGAGGCCAGGGGAAGCCGCTTGCGCCAGCCGCTGGACTCCAGGAGTGGTCTCCCGGAGAACCCTTCCTCCGGGTAGCCCAGGCACAGGTAGGCTACCGGTATTACGTGTGGCGGGATGCCCAGGATGTCGCGCAGCTCGGCGTTGCGCAGGATGCTGACCCAGCCGACCCCGACGCCCTCCGCACGGGCTGCGAGCCACAGGTTCTGGACGGCGAGGCACGTGCTGTATACGTCGGTCTCCGGGATGCTGTTGCGCCCGAGGACCTGCGGTCCTCCCCGCGTCGGGTCGCAGGTTACGCAGAGGTTGAGGGGCGCGTCGAGGATGCCCTCCAGCTTCATCGAGAGGTACTTGTCGCGGCGGGGCTCGTCGAAAAAGACGGCCGCCGCCCGGCGCTCGCGGTCGGAGAGCTCCTTGACGCGCTCGCGGGTGCTCCGGCTCCCGACGAGCAGGAAGTCCCACGGCTGCATGAACCCGACGGAGGGGGCGTGGTGGGCGGCGGTGAGGACCCGGGCCAGCACATCGTCGGGGATCCGGTCCGAGTGGAACGCGCGCACGTCGCGGCGGCCGAAGATCGCTGCGTACGTGCCGCGCTTCTCCTCCGGCGGTAGTTCACCGCCGGAAGGAGTAGCCTTGCCGGTGTGGTCCGTGGACAAACTCTCTATCCGGCGGGCATCTCGCGAGCGGCCTTCTCGAGCGCGCTCCAGTCCACGTCGCGGAAGTTGTGCATGGGACAGAACTTGGGGCCGCACATGGAGCAGAACTCGGCGGTCTTGAAGTACTCGTCGGGAAGCTCTTCGTCGTGCAGGGCCTGCGCGGTCTCCGGGTCGATGGAGAGCTCGAACTGCTTTCGCCAGTCAAAGGCGTAGCGGGCGCGGGAGAGCTCGTCGTCCCGGTCGCGGGCGCCGGGCCGGCCGCGGGCGATGTCCGCGGCGTGGGCGGCGATGCGGTAGGCGATGAGGCCCTGCTTTACGTCTTCCGCGTTCGGGAGGCCGAGGTGCTCCTTGGGGGTCACGTAGCACAGCATGGAGGTGCCGTGCCAGCCTACGACGGCGGCCCCGATGGCGCTGGTTATGTGGTCGTAGCCGGGAGCGATATCCGTGACCAGCGGCCCCAGGGTGTAGAAGGGTGCCTCGTGACAGATCTCCTGCTGCTTCTCGACGTTCATCTGGAGCTGGTCGAGCGGGACGTGGCCGGGGCCTTCTACCATGACCTGCACGTCCTTCTTCCAGGCGCGCTTGGTGAGCTTGCCTAGAGTGTGCAGCTCGGCGAACTGGGCCTTGTCCGAGGCGTCGGCTATGGACCCGGGACGCAGACCGTCGCCCAGGGAGAGGGAGACGTCGTAGCAGCGGCAGATCTCCAGTATCTCGTCGAAGCGCTCGTAGAGCGGGTTCTGCTTTTCGTGGTGGACCATCCACTGTGCCAGGAGGCCGCCACCGCGGGAGACTATGCCCGTTATGCGGGGCTGTACCAGGTGGAGGTGCTGCAACAGGACGCCGGCGTGGATGGTCATGTAGTCCACGCCCTGCTCGGCCTGCTCCCGTATCACCTCCAGGAAGAGGTCGCCGGTCATCTCCTCCGCGCTACCGACGCGGCTTATGACCTCGTAGATCGGCACGGTGCCGATAGGTACGGGGCTCGCCTCTATTATGGCGCGGCGGATGCGGGGGATGTCGCCGCCGGAGGAGAGGTCCATGACCGTGTCCGCGCCGTACTTTATCGAGGTGTGGAGCTTCTCGAGCTCGGCGTCGATCTCCGAGGTGGTCTGGGAGTTGCCGATGTTGGCGTTTATCTTGACCCGCGAGTTCCTGCCGATGCACATGGGCTCCAGGGCCGCGTGGCAGACGTTTGAGGGTATGATCATGCGCCCTCGGGCGACCTCTTCGCGGATGGTCTCCGCTTGCTCGTTCTCCCGCCCGGCGACGTGGCGCATCTCCTCGGTCACGGTGCCCCGGCGGGCGTGGTACAGCTGGGTTACGGACTCCCCGGGCATCCCCAGTGTGCGCGACGTGCGTTCGTAGAGCATCCTCTTCCTCCTTCCGGGTGCCGGAGTGCGAGGAGGAGGTGTAGAGAGACTCGGGAGCCAGAGGCCCAGGTCGAGTCTTCCAAGGTAGAGATCGTGGTCAAACTTCCCTCCGCCGGCATTACCCGGATCAGGTTCCCTGGGTCGGCGCGGCGGCTACTGGCCCTAGCGCCCTCTCAGCTTCCTCCGGTTCAAGACCTCCGGAAGCTCCCCACATGACAGGGGCAATCTAACCCATACCCCGTCACTTGCGCAACCCCCCGGCGACCTCAGCCGCCCCGGGCCAGCTCTTCGGCGGACCGGGGTTCGAGATCGGAGAAGAGGACCACGTCGCCGTCGGAGTCGGTGACGGAGACGGCCCGGGCGTCCTCGCGGAGCACGGCGCCGTTGAGCACGCACTCCACCGGCAGGTCGGCGTCCCCGATAAAGGTGCCGGCGGAGACTGGCTCCCCGTCCCCGGGCTCGACCGCGACCGTGTAGAGCTCACCGTCTTCGAGGCCTTCCATCTCCAGGATGACCTCCGTGCCCCAGGTGTGGGCGACGACGGCCCCGTCCACGGCCCCGTCCTCGGGGGCTACGGAGAAGGAGATCTCCTCTACGTCCCCGAGGCCCGGCTCCCCGGTATCTAACGGGAGGTCCGCGAAGACCGCGACGGCGAGCGTCACCACGAGGACGGCGGCCGCGGCCAGCCCGGCGGCGGCAAACCCCCTGCGGGCGCGCCGCCGGTCTTCTCCCGCGTCCGTGGCGCCCAGGATCCTGTCTTCCAGGCCGGGTGAGGGCTCCGCCTCCATCGGGGAGGGTTCGCTCACCGGACCGGCGGGCAGGGCCGCCACGACCGCGCGCAGCCCGGCCTCCTCGGCCCGGCACTCGGCGCAGTCTTCGAGGTGCCGCCGGAGCTCGGAGCTCTCGGGCTCGTCGAGCTGGCCGAGGGCGTAGGCCCCGAGCAGCTCCCTGTAGCGCCGGTGATCACGGTCTCTCATCGGACCATCCCATCTCTTCGAGCGTGAGGCGCAGGGCCTTGAGCGCGTAGTACGTCCGGCTGCGGAGCGTACCGGTAGGGACCCCGAGCTCCCCGGCGACCTCCCCGTAGGGACGCCCCCGGTAGTAGACCTCGAGTATCACCTGCCGGTGGTCCTCGCTCAGGCGCTCCAGCGCTTCGCTCATCTGCATCTCCGTCAGGGCTCTCTCGGTCGGGTCCTCTGCCATGTCCGTGGGGTTTTGCTCTCTGTCGTCGGGGTCGTCCGCGAGGGGGCCGGAGGGCCGGGCGTTCCTCTTGCGGACGGCGTCTATCACGAGGTTGCGGGCGATGGCGAAGAGCCAGGTCCTCCGGGAGCCGCGCCCGGCGTCGAACCTCTCCCGCGACTGCCACGCCCGCACGAAGGTCTCCTGCACGACCTCTTCGGCGAGCCCCCGGTCGCCG
>JACCZN010000211.1 GCA_013695915.1 Rubrobacter sp. | reverse complement strand
TGGCGCCCAAGGGGCCGGGACACGTGCTCCGCAGGCTCTTCGAGGAGGGCAAGGGCATGCCCGCCCTCTTCTCCGCCGAGAACGACGCCTCCGGCAACGCCCGCGCCCTCGTGCTCTCCTACGCCCGAGGCATCGGTTGCGGGCGGGCCGGGGTCATAGAGACCACCTTCGAAGAAGAGACCGAGACCGACCTCTTCGGTGAGCAGGCCGTGCTGTGCGGCGGGCTCTCGGCGCTCCTCAAGGCCGGGTTCGAGACGCTCGTCGAGGCCGGCTACCAGCCGGAGCTCGCCTACTACGAGTGCGTCAACGAGCTGAAGCTGATAGTGGACCTGATCTACGAGGGCGGCCTGGAGGAGATGCGCTACTCCATCTCCAACACCGCCGAGTACGGTGACTACACCGGTGGACCGAAGGTCATAGACGACGGCACCAAGGAGCGGATGCGGGACCTCCTCTCCGACATCCAGAGCGGGCGCTTCGCCCGCGAGTGGGTGCTGGAGAACAAGGCCGGGGGCGCGAGCTTCCTCGCCATGCGCCGCCGCGAGGCCGAACTTCAGGTAACGAAGGTCGGCAAGGACCTCAGGAGGCTCGCCGCAGAGGGTACGGGTGATTAGCAGATGAGCGCCGAACGCAAGGCCTTCGCAGCCTCGGACGCCGACTGGGCCTACCACGGCGGGGAGTACGTAAAGCTCGGCGACGTCCGGCTCTCCCCCGCCACCCACGGCCTGAACTACGGAACCGGCGTCTTCGAGGGCATAAGGGCCTACTGGAACGAGAGCAAGGGCACCCTGCAGGTGCTGAAGCTGCGGGAGCACTACGAGCGGTTCGAGAAGTCCTGCCGCATCCTGCAGATAGAGCTGCCGCACACCGTGGACGAGCTCTGCGACATAACGCTCGAGGTCCTGCGGCGCAACGCCCCGCGCGAGGACACCTACATCCGGCCGCTGGCCTACAAGTCGGCGACCGCCATCGGGGTAAAGCTGGCGCTGGACTCGGAGCTCTCCATCTTCACGGTACCGATGGGCAACTACGTGGAACTCACGGGCCTGCGGTGCGCCGTCTCCTCCTGGCGGCGGACCTCGGACAACGCCATCCCCGCCCGCGCCAAGCTCACCGGCTCCTACATAAACACCGCCCTCGCCGTGGACACGGCACAGAGGGCCGGCTACGACGACGCCATCTTCCTGACCGGGGACGGCCACGTCTCCGAGGCGAGCGCCGCGAACATCTTCCTCGTCCGCAAGGGCGCGCTCCTCACGCCGCCCCCGACGGCGGACATCCTCGAAGGCATCACCCGCGACGCGGTCATGGAGCTCGCCGAAGAGGAGCTCGGCCTGCCGACCACCCAGCGCGACATCGGCCGCACCGAGCTCTACGCCGCCGACGAGGTCTTCCTGACGGGCACGGGCTTCCAGATAGCCCCCGTCGTGGAGGTGGACGAGCGGCCCATCGGGACCGGTGAGATGGGCCCCGTGGCGGGCCGCCTGCAGGAGCTCTACTTCGCCGCCGCCCGCGGCGAGTGGGACAAGTACGGGGACTGGACCGTGGCCGTCGAGGTTGCACGCCAGGCGGCGGGCTGAGATACTACTAGTTCGTATATGCTTACGCGAGAGACACCCGGCCTCTGCAACACCGTTACCGTACCGTCTCCCGCCACCTCGCGCACCTCTCTACGGGGCCTGCGACTAGCCAGGGTGGCCGCCGGGCGAATTATCCGTCCCGGTCTCTAGCCGGGCAGGGCGACGCCCAGGGCTCCGCGGCCACCAGCCCCCAGCCGCAGCATCCAGAACGAGCATCCGAGAGAAAGACGAGAGGTTATGCGCCGAGTAGAGATCTTCGACACCACCCTCCGGGACGGCGAGCAGTCGCCCGGCATCTCGCTCTCCGTGGAGGAGAAGGTAGAGATAGCCTACCAGCTCGCCCGCCTGAAGGTTGACGTAATAGAGGCGGGGTTCCCGATCACGAGCGAGGGCGACTTCGAGTCGGTTAGCCGCATCGCCGCCGAGGTGGACGGGCCGACCATTACCGGCCTCGCCCGGGTCCACGAGGCGGACATCGTGCGGGCCTGGGAGGCCGTGCAGTGGTCGAGGCGGCCCCGCATCCACACCTTCGTCGGGACCTCGGACCTCCACATAGAGCACCAGATGCAGTCCGACCAGGAGGACATCCTCCAGCGGACCGGCGAGGCCGTCCGGCACGCGAAGTCCCTGGCCCCCGAGGTCGAGTTCTCCCCCATGGACGCCACGCGGACGGAGATCGGCTACCTCGCCGAGGTCGTGCGGATAGCCGTCGAGGCCGGGGCCGACGTGGTGAACATCGCCGACACCGTCGGCTACACGACGCCGGTAGAGTTCGCCGCCTTCCTCCGGGAGCTCCAGGAGCGGGTGCCGGAGCTCACGGAGCGCACGCTCTCGGTCCACTGCCACGACGACCTCGGGCTCGCCGTGGCGAACTCGCTCGCCGGGGTCGTGGTCGGTGCCGGGCAGATAGAGGTCGCGGTCAACGGCATCGGCGAGCGGGCCGGCAACGCCTCCCTGGAGGAGGTCGTGATGGCGCTCGCCACGCGCGGGGACCACTACGGCGTCGAGGTCGGCACGGAGACGCGCCAGATCTCCAACACCTCCCGGCTGGTCTCGAACATCACCGGCTACGAGATACCGCCGAACAAGGCCATCGTCGGGCGCAACGCCTTCGCCCACGAGTCCGGGATCCACCAGGACGGCGTCCTCAAGGACCGCCGGACGTTCGAGATCATGACGCCCGAGGACATCGGCCTGGAAGGCAACAACATCTTCCTCGGCAAGCACTCGGGCCGCCACGCCCTCAAGGACGCCCTCGAAGAGCTCGGCTACAGCCTGGACGGTGAGGTCCTGAAAAGGGCCTTCGTGCGCTTCAAGGAGATAGCCGACCACAAGAAGAGCGTGACCGCCGCCGACCTCGAAGCCATCGCGGCCGACGAGGTGGGCTCGTTCGAGGGCAAGTTCGTCCTGGGCTCGTTCCGGGTCGTGGCCGCCACGGGCCGCCAGAGCCGGGCGGCGGTGACCATCTCCCACGCCGAGAGGGGCACGTTCGAGGCCGAGGCCGAGGGCGAAGGCCCGGTGGACTCCGTCTTCCGCGCCATAGACGCGGCGACGAGCATAAAGGGCCGCCTCACGGACTTCCGCACCGACGCCGTGACCGGCGGCAAGGACGCCCTCGGCGAGGTCCGGGTGACGGTGGAGTTCGAGGACCGGGAGTACTCCGGCCGCGGGCTCTCCCAGGACGTGGTCGAGGCCGCCGCGCGGGCCTACGTGCGGGCCGTGAACGTCTACACCGCCGGCAGGGTCGGGGCCGCGTGGGCCACGCCGTAACCCACGCCCCGGCGGGGCCCCGGGGGAGGCGCTAGCCCAGGTGCCGGAGACCGCTCTACCGGGCTACGAGCGCCTCGCTGGCGCGGAGGGGGCGGGCGTCCTGCACGCTCCGGGGCTCGGCGAGCGGGGCCGGGAGGTGCTCGGCTACCTGGAGACGGGGATGCGAGAGCTACCGGAGGTACTCGGGGAGCCCGGGCCGGACCACCTCGCCGCGCTGCTGGTCGCGGAGAGGGACTGGCGCGAGGCCCCGCGGGAGAACTCGCGGCCGTACCCGCCGGGGCTCCCGTACTCTACCCGGGCCTCCGGCGAGCCAACGCTCGTGCTGCCGGAGCGGCTCTCACCGGAGATACGGCCCCGCACCGGGGCGACGCTCCCCCTGGTGGTCTGGCACGAAGAGGCCCACGCCTTCCTCCTCGAACGGGAGCTGGTAAAGACCCCCGCCTGGCTGCGGGAGCTCATACCTCAGGCCGCGTCCGCGGCGGTCGCCCGCAGGGCCGGGCTGCCGCTCGGGGAGCACCTGGCGGAGATAGACCCGGACCCGGACTTTACCGTGCGGGGCTTCCGGGGTCCGGCGGGCGCGGAGGAGCAGATGGCCTTCCAGAACCTGCTCCTCTCGCTGGGAGCGGCGGCGCTCGCGGGGTTCAGGGAGGGGTTCCTCGGGAGGCTCGTGGGCACTCTGCGCGAGGAGATAGACCTGGTCGGCGAACATCGGGCGGAGGAGCTTTTGGCCGCCTCTCTGGGTGTCGGCGGGCGGGGGTGGCTCTCCGGCCGTCCGGAGTATGCGGGGGCGGGGGCTTGAGGATTTCTACTGAGAGGTTGGGTTAGGATGCGAGACTCTTTCCGGCTCCTGCTGCTGCCGGGCGACGGTATCGGCCCGGAGGTCGTCGGCGCCGCGCGCCGGGTGCTCGACCGGGCTGCCGAGCACTTCGGGATCGGCCTCGAGTACGAGGAGCGCGGGATCGGGGGTACCGCCATCCGGCGGGAAGGAGCCCCGGTCTCGGATGAGACGCTGGAGGCCGCGAAGGCCGCCGACGCGGTGCTGCTCGGGGCGGTCGGGGATCCGGAGTTCGAGGGCGGCTCCGTGCGCCCGGAGCAGGGGCTTCTGGCTCTCAGGACGGCGCTCGGCACGTTCGCGAACCTGCGGCCCGTCACGGCGATACCGGCTCTCATACCCTCCTCGACGCTCAAGGAGGAGGTGCTGCGGGGGGTGGACCTCCTGATCGTCCGGGAGCTTACCGGAGGGCTCTACTTCGGCGAGAAGGAGGAGGCCGGGGAGAGCGGCGACCGGGCGAGCGACCTCTGCGCCTACACGCGGGGGGAGGTCGTGCGGGTCGCCCGGGTCGCCTTCGAGGCGGCGCAGCGGCGGAAGGGCTTTGTCACCTCCGTGGACAAGGCGAACGTGCTGGCGACGAGCCGGCTGTGGCGGCGGGTCGTCGGGGAGGTCGCGGAGGAGTACCCGGACGTGAGCGTCGAGCACGTCCTGGTGGACGCGGCGGCGATGTACCTGATACGGGACCCCGGCCGCTTCGACGTACTCCTCACGGAGAACCTCTTCGGGGACATCCTCTCCGACGAGGCGGCGATGCTCCCGGGCTCTATGGGCATGCTCCCGAGCGCCTCCCTCGGAGAACCGGGCCGACCGGGCCTCTACGAGCCCGTACACGGGAGCGCCCCGGACATCGCGGGCACGGGGGTCGCGAACCCCTACGCCGCGATCCTCTCGGCGGCGATGATGTTCCGCCACTCCCTCGGGCGCCCGGACGTGTCGGGGGCCATAGAGCGGGCCGTCTCCACGGCGCTCGGGGCGGGCTTCTCGACCGGGGACCTCGGCGGCAGCAAGGGCACTGAAGAGGTAACGGACGCCGTCTGCCGGTGGATGGCGGCCGGGGAAGGTGTGGCATGAGCGTGAAGCTATTCGATACGACACTAAGAGACGGCACCCAGCGCGAGGGCGTAACGCTTACGACGGAAGACAAGATCCGGATCGCCAAAGAGCTCGACTCCCTGGGCATCCACTACATAGAGGCGGGCTTCCCGGCCTCGAACCCGAAGGACCTGGAGTTCTTCGAGAGCTTCGACGCCTCAGAGCTCTCCCACGCCAGGCTCGTCGCCTTTACCCGCGCCCGCCGCCCGAACGGCCGGGCCGGGGACGACCCGGCCGTCACCCTCCTCCCCCACCTCTCGGCACCGGTGGCCTGCATCGTCGCCAAGAGCTGGAAGCTGCACGTGGAGAAGGTGCTGCGCACCACGCCCGGGGAGAACCTGGAGTCCATAAGGGACACCGTCGGCTACCTCGCGGCGGCCGGGAAAGAGGTCGTCTTCGACGCCGAGCACTACTTCGACGGCTTCCACGACGACCCGGAGCACGCGCTCGCCGTGCTGCGGGCGGCGGCGGAGGCCGGGGCGACCACGCTCGTCCTCTGCGACACCAACGGCGGCACGCTCACCACGGAGCTAAAGGTCGTGGTCGGCCGGACGGTGCGGGAGATCTCGGAGGATTTCCCGAACGTCGAGGTCGGCATCCACACCCACAACGACTCCGGCTGCGGCGTCGCCAACGCCCTCGCGGCGGTCGAGGCCGGGGCGACGCACGTGCAGGGCACGATGAACGGCGTCGGCGAGCGCTGCGGCAACTGCGACCTCGTCACCACCATCGCCAACCTCCAGCTCAAGATGGACCTCCCCGTCGTCGGGGAGGAGCAGCTCACGCGCCTGACGAGCTCGTCCAACTACGTCTCCGAGCTCATGAACCTGACGCCGGACACCCACCGGCCCTACGTCGGGCGCAGCGCCTTCGCCCACAAGGGCGGGCTGCACGTGGACGGCATCAGCCGGGACGCGAGGACCTACGAGCACGTCGCCCCCGAGCGGGTGGGGAACCTGCGGCGGCTGCCCGTCGGCGAACTCTCGGGCAAGAACAGTATCCTCCGCAAGGCCGAGGAGCTCGGCATCCGGGAGGTGGACGCGACCTCCGTCCTCTCCGCCATAAAGCAGCGGGAGTACGAAGGCTACCACTACGAGGCGGCCGACGCCTCGCTGGCGCTCCTCATAGGCCGGACCGCCGGTGAGGACGAGCCGCTCTTCGAGCTGGAGACGTTCCGGATCATCACGGAGAAGCGGGGCGGGGCCGATGGCGAGACCACGACCGAGGCCACCATAAAGCTCTCCGTAAAGGGCCAGCGCGTGATCTCGACCGCCGAGGGCAACGGCCCCGTGAACGCCCTGGACCAGGCCCTCCGGAGCGCCATAGAGACCCACTACCCGGAGCTCACCTCGATCCACCTCTCCAACTACAAGGTCCGCATCCTCGACGAGCACCGGGCCACCGCCGCGACCACCCGAGTCCTCATAGACTCCACGGACGGCAAGCGCGCCTGGGGCGCCGTCGGCGTCGGGGAGAACATCATCGAGGCCTCCTGGCAGGCCCTCGTGGACGGCCTGGAGTACGGGGTCCGCTCGGAGAGCGAGGTTACGGAGAAGGAGTAGCTTACTCGCTCTCTTCGCGGAGTTCGCGCTCCAGGCGCGCAGCCTCGCGGTAGATCTCCTCGGTGGTCATATCTTCGAGAGGCCCCGCGGTGCCCGAGTAATCGTCGGTGGCGTTCTCGTGCTGGCGGATGAACCTCGCCGCCCCCACGGCTCCGAGCCTCTCCACTAGCGCCCGGTAGCCGAGGCTGCGGATCTCCGCGTCGGTCAGGTTACTCGTCCGCATCAGATAACGCCTTCCTCGAACAACTCCAGAGGCGAGACGACTTTGATCGAGAGCTCGATCTGGCGCGTCTTCGCGATCAGTCTATCATCGCTTGTAACGAAGCGATCCGCCCGCGCATGCTCGGCGCTCGCCAGGTGCAGCGCGTCCCGGCCGCCAAACCCGGAGCTCTCCAGGTCTTTCGCTCTCTCCAGGATGGCCGGCGTCGAGTACACGCGCTCCCGAGCCAGTTCGATCAGCGCCCCGACCCTCTCCCGGCGCTCGGGGAATGGAGAGCGGGCATGCTCGAGGTCCAGCACAAAGGAGACGAGACCAGCGAGATCTCCTCGTTCTCGACCCTCTCCAACAGCTCCAGAACCACCTGAGCCTCGACCCGGTTTCTGGAGATACGCTGGTTATCGAAAGGACGGTTGTAGACGTTGATGTCGAGGTAGAGCCTCAAGATACCGCCCTATACAACCACCCCGGATGCCGCTCCGCAACCCGGCTGGTAGCGAGGACCTCGGGACGGGTTTCCGGGAGAACAGCATCGAGGCCTCCTGGCAGGAACGGCCTGGAGTACGGGGTGCGCTCGGAGAGCGAGGTTGCGGAGAAGGAGTAATACCGTTCCGGGCTATTGATGTCACAATGTCTCCACGGCTTCCACCCACCAGGGGTAACCGGTGAGCTGTTTGAGACGAGCGGGGTCTTCCCAGTAGGGTCCAAGCGCCCGGGTGAGCGCCTCTTGCAGTACAGCGACCGTCTCAAACGTCCTGTTGGACAACTCTCTCCTGAATTCCT